>NZ_VXCT01000012.1:0-107515 GCF_052850535.1 Shewanella sp. 1180_01 | reverse complement strand
TTCCACGCGCACCAATATAGTTAACGAGACAGGTCTTGTTGATTTAAAGCGTTAAACGCGGAGAGGTGGCCGAGTGGCCGAAGGCGCTCCCCTGCTAAGGGAGTATGGGCTTTAACTCCCATCGAGGGTTCGAATCCCTCCTTCTCCGCCATTTTATTCTCTTAGTCGAGGGGAATAGAATAAATTTGCGAGATAAAAGTGCTTATCCTAGACTCAATCATGATTGGATCTGTTAGAAGTACAAAAACGAGTTTGCGCGTGTAGCTCAGCTGGATAGAGTACCTGGCTACGAACCAGGCGGTCGGAGGTTCGACTCCTTCCACGCGCACCATATAGATAAGCCCTGCAAGCAATTGCAGGGCTTTTTTATTTTTAGTCTGTAGTGGTTTAACTCATTATTGCTTTATCCGTTTCGGCTTACCTCCCTTTACCTCTCATCTCTTGGTTTACTTATCCTTCGGCTGATCATTCTATGGTTTAGCTATCTTCGGTTTAGCTTTCTTCGGTGTCGCTATCTTCAGTCATTTCGCTTTTAACACTTCTCTTTCTTAGGTTCGACTCACTGAATCATCAGCTTTTGCCTGTGTCCAGAGTCTATAACGACATTAGATATCCATGTCAGCATTCAATGTCAGCTCTCTCAGTGCTGCCTAGGGAGGTATTAGCTGTTGTTTGGTGCCGGTGTGAGGAGTGAACTAATGTCGGCTTTGATGGACAGTTTAAGGGCTTTGGAGTGATTACCTTGTACATAATAAGTTCACTATAGAGTTAAAACGGTTAGTTTATGAACCGATCAATACTGCCATATTGAACTGACCATTTATTATAGGAGTGTCGTGGTCCATTATCCTGAGGGTTGTTGTTAGTCGGATAGTCAGGGTAGAAGTTATTGGTGATGACTTTGATTTTATTAAACTTTTGATTATATTTATTATTCTGTTCATTTATCCAAGTGACTATGCTAACGATTACATGCTTGCTTTAGTGTAAGTTGTTTTACTTTCAAGGATAAAATAATCGAAATTTAAAAATGCTAATTAATAATAGGTACCAGCATGATTAGGATTTCTTCTCAAGCTGCTCACTAATAAGCATTGATTGATTTTTTGATTCGAATTCAGGTAGTTTGAGTTAAATCTGTTAGACTGCCAATGTAATGCTTGAACAGTACTTATGAGGGTTATTATGCGAGCGAACTGGGATCTAGTATTAGAAAAGATTTTGAGCCACAGCAATTATGAAGATCTTTCTGTGTTGTTTCATTTGCTGTTAACCGAAGAAGAGCGTAGTGCCGTTGCCGGACGCTTAAAGGTATTTCAGTTGTTATTGGATGGGGATATGAGCCAAAGGCACATAGCAGCAGAATATGAAGTGAGTATTGCGACGATCACGCGTTGTTCTAATTACTTGAAAAATATGTCTCCTGAGCATAGAGCGAAAGTTCAAAAGTTGATTGGTTAGTGCCCACATGGATACAAGCCCTGTGGATATCATTTGCGCTTGTTTTGGTGAATAGAACTCTGCCTTAAGGCGTGATGGGCAGCTTATGGCGACGATAAAGTGAACGACGCACCAGAATATATAAGCTGTAGCTGAGTAAGCAGATAGCCAAAATAGGGTAAAGGTCCTTGGGAAGGAATTTAAAGATAGCCAATGCCGCTATGAGATAGATAAAAGGTAAGAAGTTATAAATCATTTCGGGAAGATAGCCTGACTTACGTCGCCTTGCCGAGTCAGTTCGACGGTTTTGAGAGCGCATAACATAGATCCTCGCACCTAAGACGAACACTACTGTTGCCGCGACTAGGGCATAGTTGATGTCGAGTGCAATAAAACTCGAACTACCGAGCGCCATGTAGCCAAAAGGCAAAATTTCGTAAAGGGGTTTGGTTAACATAAGCACTCCGTCGCTTAACTCAGGTTGATATCAATATCTAATTGAAAATATTCATATAAAATTTGAATGTTTTCAATTTACCAGTCAGTTATTTATCTATTACGAATAGTATAAACGCTTGTGTATAAAAAATGCACGACCTTAAATTAAGGGCGTGCATCTTAAAAGGTTAAACTATGGCAGTTCAACCGCTTAGGGATAAACTATTTCTAGCTCATCTTGGGCATCAATCAGTATCTAGCCGCGGCAACCACAGCCGCCATTGCCGTCACAACCTGTTTTAGGTGTGTCACAGGCTTCATGCTCTTCATGGTGATGTCCATGATCGTGGTCTGAACCACCACAACAGCCGCCAGCTTCTTCTTTACCTGAACCGCCACAGCATCCACCGCCATGGTCGTGATCATGTCCATGACTTCCACAACCGCCTTGGGCATGAACGTGGCCATGGGCAATTTCTTCAGCTGAGGCTTCGCGAACGTCAACGATTTCGACGCTGAAGTTGAGCGATTGACCCGCTAAAGGATGGTTGCCATCGACGATAACAACATCGTCTTTTACTTCCATAACTTGGACTGGGCGTTGACCCATTTCAGTTTCGGCGATGAAGCGCATGCCTGGGACGATATCTTCGATATCACCAAAGGCTTCTAATGGCACGGCTTGACGTAGGCCATCGTGGTAAGGGCCATAGGCTTCTTCGGCACTAATAGTGACATCGAGTTTTTCGCCTTTGGTTTTACCATCTAATGCGGCTTCTAAACCTGGGATCAGGTTTTCAGTGCCGTGTAGATATAGCATAGGTTCAGAGTCGAAAGAGTCTTCTAATAGTCTGCCTTCTTGATCTGATAAACGGTAATGAATGGTTACCGCGCTGTGTTGAGTGATCTTCATATCGCCTCCGGTTCGGAATGTGCGCGCATAATAACGTGCTTTTTTAGTGCTGGCGATAATTTGAAGTGGCTTATGTTAGATATCGCACAGCTTTTTTTTCGGCAGATTAAAGCCAGTTTTACGCGGTGCAGCATGTGTAATGTGATTTTTGCGCGTTAGCCTGTCAATTTGGCCTGAGTGATGAGGTAGAACAAATAACGCATTAGTTAAAAGTGAACTATAAATAATTAACTGAAAAACAAGTGATTTTATAATGGTTTTCCTGTTTGATTACGTTAACGTCAACAGTTATCTATTGCATAAATCGCATTTTTACCCCTAGAAAACTTTATATTAACTAATCTTGATACAGTATTTTATCGAGCGTGAAGATTTGCTGATAAATAATCCATTTTAGGGGTTGACAAGCGCGGGTAAAAAAAGCAATTCTGTTTATCAAGAAATTAACATGGATTAGCCCAAACACATGCATAGCCTAGGTTTCGTAGTAACTACCATTATTACAACCACCACTACAACAATAGTGGGGGCGGGCTGATACACCCTAAAGAATTTTAACAATGAGCCCGCTTCCCACAAAGAAGCGGGCTTTTTTGTTTCTAGCTCTTATTTCTAAGTCGGGCGCGGTACAGGAGAACAAGATGAAAGTAATGAAATTTGGTGGTACCTCGCTTGCAAATTGGCAGCGATTCTCGATGGCAGCGGATATCGTTGCTCAGTCATCTAAGCTTGAACCCATAGCCACTGTGCTATCGGCCCCTGCAACGGTGACGAATGCTTTATTAGAAATGGTCGACGTAGCCGTTAAAGGTGAAGATTATTTGCCTGTGCTGCAGCACGTTGAGCGGGTATTTACTTCGCTGTACCAAGACGCCGTTAACTCAGTGTTATCGAGTGAGCAAAGCGAACAGCTTTTTTCTGGACTCAATGCCCAGCTGGTGATCTGGCAGGATAGATTACGTGGTATCGGATTACTGCAAGAATGTCCCGATGGTATCCGCGCCGAAATCGTGGTTGCAGGTGAGCGTTTATCTGCAGCCTTGATGGAACAAGTGATGATTTCTAAGGGGATCACTTCGGCTCAGCTCGACCCACGCGCCTTATTTTTAGGTCGTGGTCGTCCGTTAGAATCTGTCGTTGATATCGCTGTGAGTAAGCCAAGGTTTCGCGCGTTGGCGCTAGGTGAAAAACGCGTATGGGTGATGCCGGGATTCACCGCCGCCGATGAACAGGGCAAAGTGGTGACGTTAGGCCGTAATGGTTCTGACTATTCTGCTGCCGTGCTCGCCGCCTGTTTGGATGCTTCGAGCTGCGAAATCTGGACCGATGTTGACGGTGTTTATAATACCGACCCACGGGTGGTTGCCGATGCTAAGTTGTTGTCACAACTGAGCTATCAAGAGGCAATGGAGCTCTCCTATTTTGGTGCTAAGGTGTTGCATCCTAAGACTATTGCACCTATCGCCCAGTTCCATATTCCCTGTTATATCAAAAACAGTTTTAATCCTGATGCGCCCGGCACTTTGGTTTCAAACCAAGCCGATGAAACCGGCTTGCAGGTTAAAGCTATCTCCAATTTAGATAACCAGACCATGTTCGATATATCAGGCCCTGGCATGAAAGGCATGGTTGGCATGGCGAGCCGCACTTTAGCGGCGATTTCCCGCAGCGGCGTGTCTGTGTCTTTAATCACCCAAAGTTCTTCTGAATACAGCATTAGCTTCTGTGTGGCTACATCTGATTCGGCCAAAGTGAAATGGGCTTTAGAGCAAGAGTTTGAATTAGAAATAAAAAGTGATTTGCTTGAGCCTATCGCTATGCGCCATGAGCTGGCAATTGTGTCCTTGATTGGTGATGGCATGCGCACCCATAAAGGGGTGGCGGCGCGTTTCTTCCAAGCGTTAGCGCAGGCAAGCGTGAACATTATCGCTATCGCCCAAGGATCGTCCGAGCGCTCGATTTCGACAGTGATCGAGCAGCGTAAGACTAAGCATGCAGTGGCGGCTTGTCATCAAGGCTTTTTCGATGTGCAGCAATATTTAGATGTGTTCTTAGTAGGGTGCGGCAATGTGGGTGCAGGTCTGCTCGAACAGATAAAGCAACAGTCCGCCATGCTCAAAGAGCAGCACATCAGTATCCGTGTTTGCGGCATAGTAAATTCGAACAAGATGTTACTCGACAGCGCAGGCATCGATTTAAGCAACTGGTCTAGCTTGCTTGCCGATAGTCAGCAAGCCTGTGATATCCCAGCGTTACTGGCATGGGCGAAAGAGCAACAATTACTGAATCCTGTGCTAGTGGATTGCACTTCGAGCGAGCAAGTGTCGGATCTGTATTTGGATGTGATGAACTCAGGTTTGCATGTGGTCACGCCGAACAAAAAGTCGAACACTCGCGATTATGCTTATTACCAAGCACTTCGCCAAACAGCCTTAAAACAGCGTCGCCAATTTTTATACGAAACCACCGTCGGCGCGGGTTTACCTGTTATCGATAACCTGAAAAAACTGTTATTTGCGGGCGATAAGCTGCATAAGTTTAACGGTATTTTATCGGGCTCTTTATCCTTTATCTTCGGCATGCTGGATGAAGGCATGACTCTTTCTGAAGCGACTGGTCTGGCGCGGGAAAAATGTTTTACTGAGCCCGATCCCCGTGATGATTTGAGTGGTATGGATGTGGCGCGTAAGGTGCTCATTCTTGCCCGTGAAGTGGGACTAAAGCTAGAACTCAGTGATGTGCAGGTTGAATCTGTATTGCCAGCCGAGTTTGATGATTCAGGTGATGTTGAGAGCTTTATGGCGCGTTTGCCGCAGGTTGATGCTGCTATTGCCGCTAAAGTGGCGCAGGCCAAAGCCCAAGGTAAAGTACTGCGTTATGTGGGACAAATTGAAGATGGCGTCTGCCGTGTGCGTATCGCCGAAGTCGATGCACAGGATCCCCTTTATAGTGTTAAAGGCGGCGAAAATGCCTTGGCATTCTACAGCCGTTATTATCAGCCCATTCCGTTTGTGCTACGCGGTTATGGCGCAGGAACGGAAGTGACCGCCGCTGGCGCCTTTGCCGATGTATTAAGAACCTTGAATTGGACTCGTGAGGTGAGTGTATGAGTTTGACCGTTTACGCTCCAGCCTCTATGGGTAACGTGGGAGTCGGATTTGATTTACTGGGCGCCGCTTTGGCGCCTATCGATGGCAGTTTACTCGGCGACAGAGTGACTATCGCGGCGGCAGAATCGGGTGTGAGTCTGGCGCAAACCGGTGCTTGGGCCCATAAACTGCCTGAAAATCCGCAAGACAATATAGTGTATCAATGTGCCGAATTCTTCTTAACCGCCCTGAGTAAGGAGTATTTAGAAGCGCTTGGTAAAGCAGATGAAGGCATAGCGCTGACACTGGAAAAGAACCTACCCGTCGGCAGTGGTTTAGGTTCGAGTGCAAGCTCAGTCGTGGCGGCGTTATATGCCTTGAATGAACATTTTGACAGACCTTACAGCGAGCAAGCACTGTTGGAACTGATGGGCGAATTTGAAGGCAAGATCAGCGGCAGTGTGCACTATGACAACGTCGCCCCCTGTTATTTGGGCGGCATGCAATTGATGCTCAATGTGCCGGGCACAGTTTGCGAAGCCATACCGAGTTTTAAAGAATGGTATTGGGTTGTGGCCTATCCTGGGATTTCACTTTCGACGGCGATGATGCGTAAACTCATGCCTGATCAATACGATAAAAGTGTCACTATCGATTTTGGTCGTTATTTAAGTGCCTTTGTACATGCCTCTTATCAGCAGAATGCCAAGCTTGCGATCAGCGTATTAAAAGATGTGTTAGCCGAGCCTTATCGCGCAGCTGCGATTCCGGGTTACGACAATGCCAGAGTTGCTTTAGCCGATTTAGGCATGTTGACTACGGGGATTTCGGGCAGTGGGCCAACGCTGTTTTCGATTACCGATGATTTAGCCACGGCAAATGCCGCTAAAGCCTGGTTAGAGCAGCATTATTTAACTGAGGTAGGTGGCTTTGCCCACGTGTGTCGCCTCGATGAGCAAGGCACGCGTAGAGTCGATTAATTCTTATTTTTAGTATCAAGACTAAGCATTAAGGCTAAATATCCATCTTATGCATAAAGAGCATGCATCAAGAATTAGCATTCAAGGCTTAGCATCAAAAGGTCGAGTGAGCATGGAACTATATAATTTAAAACACCCTTCGCAGAAAGTGAGCTTTAAAGAGGCAGTGCAATTAGGTTTAGGTCTGGACAGAGGTTTGTTCTTCCCCACCCAAATTCCGGTCTTAGACGATATTGAAGGGCTGCTGGCGTTGCCATTTGTTGAGCGCAGTAAAAAAGTGCTCGGTGCATGGCTTGCCTCTGAACTAGGGCAAGATGCAGTTGATGAACTGGTTGAACGTGCCTTTAACTTCGATTTACCTTTGGTTGCCGTCGATGAGCAGCGCGCTTGCCTCGAATTGTTCCACGGTCCTACTCTGGCATTTAAAGATTTTGGTGCGCGTTTTATGGCGCAATGCGTCAATGCCTTTGTCGGCGACACACGCTTAACCATTCTGACTGCGACTTCGGGTGACACTGGCGCCGCGGTTGCCGATGCCTTTTATGGGCTTGAAAAAGTCAATGTAGTGGTGCTCTACCCTAAGGGCAAGATCAGTGAGCTACAGGAAAAGATGTTCACGACGTTGGGTAAAAACATTCATACAGTTGCCGTATCGTCCGATTTTGATGCCTGCCAAGACTTAGTTAAACGCGCCTTTGATGATCCAGAAGTCCGCGAGGGTTTGAGCTTAAACTCGGCGAACTCTATCAACATCAGCCGCTTACTCGCGCAAATTTGTTATTACTTTGAAGCCGTTGCCCAGTCTAAACAACGCCACGACGCCGATCCTGTGATTTCAGTGCCAAGTGGTAACTTTGGTAACCTGACAGCGGGTTTATTCGCCAAAGCCATGGGGTTACCGGTTAAACGCTTTATCGCCGCAACCAATGCGAATGATACTGTGCCGCGCTATTTAGAAAACGGCCAATGGCAGCCCAATCAAACCCAAGCGACTATGTCTAATGCGATGGATGTGAGTGAGCCAAGTAACTGGCCGCGAGTGGAAGCCATTTGTGAGAAATTAGCTTGGCCGCTGAGTAACTTAGTGGGCATGCGTTTATCTGAAGAGCAAACTTCACTGGCATTAGCTGAGTTGCATGCACAGGGTTATGTGTCTGAGCCCCATGCGGCGATTGCAGCTAAAGCTTTGTCTTTAACCTTAGTGCCTGACGAAGTGGGTATATTCTTAGGTACGGCGCATCCTGCGAAATTTAAGGATGTGGTGGATAGAGAGCTAAATCTTAACTTACCACTGCCGGTTGAGCTTGAGGCCGTTGCCCATAAACCTATCTTGTCGGCTGACTTACCCGCTGATTTTGCCGCACTGAAAGCGCACTTATTCAAGATCTTAACCTAAGCTGCTTGTACTTAAAGTATTGGCCTAGCGGTGAGATAACATAGCGTTAAAGAAGAGAAGGGAGCTTAGCTCCCTTTTTTTATCAGCACAATTTTGGACAAGTACACTTTTTACAAATGCATTTTTTTATAAGCGCACTTTTTACAGATGTAAGCAAAATAACGATAAATTGATGAAACTGTGTTGCAGGTAAGCATAAAAGAACTTTTATTTAACTACATGATATTTAATTAATATTTGTAACTTATTGTATTGTCTTTGGTAATAAAAATGTGATCAAGTTCACAATTTTATTGGTTTTAATTGTTTATGTTCACCCGCGTGTTTACTCAGTGGGTTGATTGATTTGTTTAG
Organism: Shewanella sp. 1180_01; assembly: GCF_052850535.1. Lineage (NCBI taxonomy): Bacteria > Pseudomonadati > Pseudomonadota > Gammaproteobacteria > Alteromonadales > Shewanellaceae > Shewanella > Shewanella sp. 1180_01. The sequence continues at coordinate 98,905 of NZ_VXCT01000012.1, read as the reverse complement.
ATTTTTTCTATTAAGTGTCTGTTTTTGCGTCTTAGCCTCAGGGTGTGCAACCGATCAACGTGAGTTATATCGGCGCATAAATGTAGCCTACGATTTTGAAGTGACCCATTGCGACAGTTTTGCCATCGTCACTGGGGTGAGTCGCCGCGAGAATAATCTAGATGAAGCTAAAGAGTCTGCCATTGCTCAGGGAGAGCAATTGGGCGGCACGCACATCGTTTGGTTACAGACTGATATGGGCGATCCCACTAAGGTTGTTGCTGTTATTTATAAGTGTCAGATTTAGTTAGCTTAACCTTCAACTTGATTTCAGTTACTCAGGCGGAGTCTTTATGGCAAGTGCATTAAGTCGGCTACACTAAACGCGTTAAACTAGCTACTGTCCTTTTTTGTTGTTATTCTCCGCGCCCTATTTCGGTTAATTACTATGATCTGACTGGTGTTTATGGCGCACTGTCTAAGTGCCAACTACGCTTATTTAGGTATTAAAACACCGCGAAAGTCTGACGTTGAACCGTTTTGCTTCATCTTCATCTGAAGAGGATCACCAACTTAAGGGGCAAGTAACTTAGCCTATGTCATTGTTTAAATACGTTTCTGTCTTATTGCTGCTTTTTTTAGCCTTGCCCGCCAAAAGTGCGTTGCAGGTTAATAGTCCTTTACCCTGTCAAAAAACCATTAAAGTCGGTTATAACGACTGGCCTCCCTATGCTTGGCAAGATCCCCAAGGAGAAGCCCAAGGTTTAGATGTGGATCTGATGCGGGCATTTGCCGTGTATCTCGGCTGCGAAATCAATTTTATCAATGTGCCCGCGAAGCGATCGCATCAGATGCTGAAAACTGGACAGTTAGATGTGTTGATGGGAGCGACAATGACGGATGAACGTCAGGCTTATGCGCATTTTTCCAGTTATTATCGAGACGAAGAGCTGCGCTTATTCGTGCTCGATGAGCAAAAAGATCAGATTAATGTCGATAAGTGGGAGGACATTTTTACCAAAAAGTTACGCCTGCTTGTGCCTTCAAGCGGTTGGTATGGCGCCGATTATCAAGAGTCTCAATATCGATTAGAGCAGGAGCATTTATTGGTGTTAAGCCCTGACTCAGATAAGTCGGTACAAATGCTCACCTATGGTCGCGGGGATATAATCGTCGGCGATACTATGGCCATGCCCTATATTGCCAGTCAGCATCAACATATTAAGCTAGTGCCGCTCAAGTTAGTGTTAGATCAAAACCATATCCATTTAATGCTAAGCAAAGCGAGTATGACGCCAAGCCAGTTAGAGCAGTTTAATCATGCGATTAAGGCCTTAATGGATAACGGTGAAATTGCACGCGTGATCAATAAATGGCAACAAATGTCACTGGCGAAACAATCCAACATGAGTCGCCTAAATAGTCCGCTAAAGACGCTGTACGTCAGCCCGTAATCAGGTCTTAACGCTAGCCCTTAATATTAGGTCTTAACGCTAGCCCTTAATATTAGTTCTTAACATTAGTTCTTGATATTAGTCCTTAACACTTGCCCTTCAACTACGCCAATCACGTCTCACTTTTGATGATTTTTATCGTGGTGCAACAGGGTAACGCTATGATTTTTGGTTATTTGCACTAAAGAATATTGTTTTTTACTCAGTTGTTTTCCCGCGATTTAAGATGTGACACATTTGCTAAAACTTCTCTGGCTCGAAGTTACTGAACTCTCTATTAAATTCTGCTAGTTTGGTGAGCTAAATTGTCATGCTTTGGGTTTGATTGCGTTTTTTTACAAAAGCCCATGGCAAGAATGTCTTCGCTCACTCTGCTAGCAAAATCTCGTCGTTAAAGAGTCCATTGCTAAAAATAACAATAGGATAGAGGTCATACATGAAACTTCGCCATTCTGTCGCCTGCTGTATGCTTGCCCTAGGTACATTCACTGCGGCCCAAGCCATCGCTGCCACTGCAGTGAATAATCAAGGCTATTACCGCGCGCCAGCCCTGCACGATCAAACCTTAGTCTTTACCGCTGAAGGGGATTTATGGACTCAGACCTTAGGCCAAAAAGCGGCGACTCGCTTAACGAGTTTACCCGCAGAGGAGCTAGGTGCGACCATTTCAGCCGATGGTAAGTGGGTTGCTTACGTGGCCAATTATGAAGGCGCGAGCGAAGTGTATGTGATCCCGGTTACGGGTGGTGTGGCCAAACGGGTGAGTTTCGAGAATAGCCGTGTGCGTGTTCAGGGTTGGACCGCCAAAGGCGAGATTTTATATTCTACCGACAGTGGTTTTGGTCCTGCGAATAATTGGATGCTGCGCAGCGTCGATCCTAAAACCCTCACGACTACAGATTTACCCTTAGCCGATGCGGTCGAAGGTGTGATTGATGATCGCAACGAATATGTGTACTTCACCCGCTTTGGTCTACAAGTCACTGGGGATAACGCCAAAGTGTACCGTGGCGGCGCAAAGGGCGAATTATGGCGCTTTAAACTTGGTAGCAAAACCGAAGCTCAGTTGCTCAGCGGTCAGCACGACGGCTCAGTGCGTCAACCTATGCTATGGCAAGACAGGCTGTATTTTATTAGCGACAGTGATGGTAACGACAACCTCTGGTCGATGGCGCTCGATGGTTCAGACGCAAAACAGTTGACCCAATTTAAAGATTGGCAAGTCCGCGGCGCGCGGATGGATCAAGGCAAAGTGGTCTTCCAGTTAGGTGCGGATATCCATGTGTTTGATATTGCGGCCGCGAAAGACACATTACTCGATATCGAACTCACGTCCGATTTTGCCCAGCGCCGTGAGCACTGGGTGAAAGATCCTATGGATTATGCATCCTCTACCGATTTAGCCCTTGCTGGCGATAAAGTGGTGATCACCGCCCGCAGCCATGTGGCTATTGCGGGTGTTGATGGTTCGCGCTTAGTGCAAGTTGCGCTGCCGGGGACTTATCGAGTTAGAAACGCGATTATGAGTCAAGGTGGCAAGTCGGTTTATGCGCTTAGCGATATGACAGGCCAACAGGAAATTTGGCAATTCCCCGCCGATGGCAGCAGTGGTGCTAAGCAGCTGACGAAGGACGGCCATACCCTAAGAATGAGCTTGAATCTGTCCAATGACGGTCGATTTATCGCCCACGACGATAACGATGGCAATGTTTGGTTGCTCGACTTAAAGAAAAATACCAATCAGAAAATCATCACTAACGGCGAGGGACTTGGGCCTTATGCTGATATTCGCTGGTCCGGCGACAGCCGTTTTATCGCACTAACTAAGTCAGAAATCGGTAAACAAAGACCACAAATCGTCCTTTACTCTGTGGATGAAAATAAGGTCGAGACGCTCACCAGTGATAAGTACGAATCCTATTCGCCAACCTTTAGCAGTGACGGTCAGTGGCTATATTTCCTGTCAAATCGCCAATTTAGTGCTACGCCAAGTTCACCTTGGGGCGATAGAAACATGGGCCCAGTGTTTGATAAACGCAGCCAAATTTTTGCCATCGCCTTAGTTAGCAATGCCAAATTTCCCTTTAGTAAGCCCAATGAACTCAGTGTTAACCAAGCCGACAAAACCGATGCTAAAGATAAGCCGGAACCGGTGAAAATTGACTGGTCAGGTATTTCGCAGCGCTTATGGCAAGTACCTGTCGATTCAGGCAATTACAGTGAACTGCGCGCCGTCGATGGCAGACTTTATGTGCTTGACCAAGCAATGGGTGATGACGCGGAACCAAGCCTGATGACCATCAAGTTTGATCCATTGAGACCTAAGGCCGAGGTTTTTGCCGAAGATATTGGTCATTATGCGGTTTCTGCCGATGGCAAAAAGCTGATGCTAAGAAAGTTCAGCAATGACAAGGCGCTGATGATTGTTGACGGTGGCGATAAGCTTGGCGATACAGATAATGCCAAAGTGCAAACGGATCAATGGCAATTAGCGATTTCTCCCCAGCTTGAATGGCAACAAATGTTTGAAGATGCTTGGTTGATGCACAGGGAATCTTTCTTCGATAAGAAGATGCGCGGCCTCGATTGGCAAGCGACCAAAGCTAAGTATCAACCTTTGCTTGACCGCCTGACTGACCGTAATGAACTGAACGATATCTTTATGCAAATGATGGGCGAATTAGATTCATTGCATTCACAGGTTCGCGGCGGTGATTTACCTAAAGATCCCGATGCGGCTAAAGCGGCAAGTCTTGGTGCGCGCCTACAGCAAACTGCAGATGGCGTTAAAATTGCGCACATTTACAGTAACGATCCTGAGTTGCCCGCTAACGCATCACCGTTAAATCGTATCGAAGTCGATGCCAAAGAAGGCGATGTACTGCTAGCTATCAATGGCACGCCAGTGGCGAACGTGGCCGATGTCACGCGTCTGTTACGTAATCAACAGGACAAGCAAGTATTGCTGCAACTTAAGCGTGGCAGCAAAACCCACAAAACTATCGTCATGCCTGTTAGCGCTATGGTGGATGGCCAGTTACGTTACTTAGATTGGGTGAGCCATAACGCGGCTGTGGTCGAGGATGCGAGTAAGGGCAAGATTGGCTATTTGCACTTATATGCGATGGGCGGCGGCGATATAGAAAGTTTTGCCCGTGAGTTTTATACCAATTATGATAAAGACGGGTTGATTATCGACGTTCGCCGTAACCGCGGCGGCAATATCGACAGTTGGATTATTGAGAAGTTATTGCGCCGCGCTTGGGCGTTTTGGCAACCGACTCACGGTACGCCAAACACCAATATGCAGCAAACCTTCCGTGGCCATTTAGTGGTGTTAACCGATGAACTAACCTATTCCGACGGTGAAACCTTCTCCGCGGGAATTAAAGCGCTGGGTATTGCACCGCTAATTGGTAAACAAACGGCAGGGGCGGGCGTGTGGTTATCTGGGCGAAATTCGCTGACCGATAAAGGTATGGCGCGAGTGGCCGAGTATCCACAGTATGCAATGGATGGTCGCTGGGTGCTGGAAGGGCATGGCGTAACGCCGGATATTGAAGTCGATAACTTACCTTTCGCCACCTATAACGGTAAAGATGCGCAGCTTGAGACAGCGATAAGCTATTTGAAGGATGAATTAGTTAAGCAGCCCGTTCCAGCCTTAAAAGCACAACCTCTGCCGGCAAAAGGCATGGCACAGGATATAAAAGCTAAGTAATTGATATTTAAATTCAGTATTTAACTAAAATTTAAGGTATCTCAGTTAGCATAGTCGCGTACAAAGTTAGGGTGTTGTCTCTTAGTTCCCGAGACAACACCCATTTTTATGCCCATTCATTAATATTCTTACTCGTTTCTGCGTAGATCTGCATAGTGTTCACTTGCTGTTGTTGGGCAAGGTGATTAACTGTCATCGCTCTCGCGTCTTTGTTATGGCTTAGGTAATAGGCCGTTGGCGCCGAAATCCCTTGGCTTGTTCCTGTTGCTATGTTGGTCATGTCGGCGATCACTTGGTATTTCATCTTCGCGTGTTTCAATTCGACTAAGGTTTCTATGTTATCCCTCAGTGCTGGCATTTCAGCTGGTTTTTGCGCATTCGCCGCCAATTGTTTTGCATCGCGAGAAAGCGTTAATGTATCAGTTGATGTTGGTGCGCTGGTTTGAACGGCATTGTTAACCTGTGCAAATTCAGCGGTGGAGACATTTTTTTGTGGGCTGACAGACGGGGAATGTCGCAGTGGTTGAATGTGCATCGTTTAACTCCAGCAGTTGGCACTAAGTTAGCCATCGTACGGTTTAAAAGCTGGACATGAGCTGAACCATGGAAAAGGTTTCGGGGATGCGGATGGTAAGACTCTGTGTGGCGGCGACGGTGATTCGGTGATGGCAATGAGTCAGACTGGTAATGATCTGCGGTGCGGCAATAAAAAAGCCCGCTTAGGAAAACCATTAGCGGGCCGTAGACATCAGCACAAATCTTAAAACTTGATGTGAATATCTGTCGCTAAACTATTGGCGATAAAGCAATTTACATGTGCTTTTTCGTGAATTTTCTCAAGGGTTTCTTGGCTGACTTCAACCCCTTCGGCAAAAATGACCTTAGGATTCAGCACCATCTTAGTGACGGCCAACTTGCCCGCTTCGTTTTTACCCAGCTCTGCAGTGGCATTGTCCACATAGGACGTGACAGGTAAGCGCTTAAGATGTGCAATCGCGAGAAAGGTCAACATATGACATGAGGATAACGCCGCTAGCAGGCTTTCCTCTGGGTTTACATTCTGCCCATTGCCTTTATATTCCGGTGCCGACGAGGCTTGAATCGTCTGGCCGCTGCCAAAGGTAATACTGTGGTCTCGACAAAATTCGCCTTCTTCGGCGGGCGAGGTTTGCCAGTTAACCGTTAAGTTAAAGCCCATTATTTTCTCCTATCTGAAGGACATCAGGGCACTATAGCCTAGCGGTGCGCACTTAGCCATGACCTGTGGCCCAGTGCGGCAAGAAGTTATAGCCCAGCGCTCAGTAATAGACTGCTTGTGAGTACGCTGCCAGCCACGATACCAATCGGTAAATGGCGTGGACTGTAGCTTAACGTCAGTATGACCAGCATGGCCGCGAGGGAAATAATCCCCATAAACAAAATGCTACCGTAGGCCCAGCCTTGATCGCTCGCGCAGGCACTTAAGCTAAATGCCAGTAATAACCAAGCAAACAAGGTGAGTAAATGGCTTTGCCATTGTGCTGGTGGACGGTTAAACACATCCTTAAAATGGCCAAACTTAGCTAAGGGGAACAGGGCCAGTGAGAGATAACTTAAGCCTAAGATCCCAAGTACAGGGATAAATTCTGGCATCATGATTTGGCTTCCTCCAATGAAGACGGCGAGGTATGTTCGTTGGTTAGGGATGTTTGTGGTTCGCTGCGGCGCGCTTTATTCGCCTTGGCATTCGGCGCATTGAATGCGGGTCTTGCTGGGCGCTTGGCTGGGGCTTTAGCAATTAAAGTTAATCTTTTGCTGGCAAATAGCATAGCGCCGCCAAGTAGAATAGCGAGCACGTCAAATCCGACTAAAGGCCATTGATGGGATTGGATATTATCGATGAGATTGCTCGGCGATGTGAAGGCATTGAGCACGGGCAGTGCACAGCACAAACTGCCTGTGATTATCAATGCTGCTTGCCACTGGCGACGTGAACGGCCAAAGAAAGCCCACACTCCCATTGCCGCTAACGCGATAAAGAAGCTGTGAACTTCCCATTCGGAGCGGCCTGCAAAACTTGTCGATAGCAGACGATTTGCGTAAAAGAAGCTCACAGCGCCTAAGGGTAATCCTAAGATAAACATGAAGTTTAACCCTTCGACGAAACGTAACCCCAAGCTTGGTTTCTCGCCTTTATCTATAGCTTTCTGTTGTTTTTGACGTAGGCGAATGGCCCACATCAAGGTGCCTGTAGCGACCATAGCGCAACCCAATAAGCCGCAGAAAAAGAATAATATTCGTAATAGTGGGGCGGCAAAACGCGCCGTGTGTAGCGACATCATAGTGTCGTAGGTGACTGACGCCCCCGAGGCTTCATGCGGGCTGGCATACTTAAGCTCACCATTGACCCCGTTAAATATCAAAATGTTGGCCTCATCGGTCACATCTTTACCTGTGTTTTGGTAAAAGGTCACTTGGCTATTTTGATCGTTAGGGTATGACACTATCACTTGCTTAATTGGCGCATCGCCCCAAGCGGCTTGCACCTGCGGCAGTAATTGACTCAGCTGCACCTGTGGCGCGCTAATCCCCGTGGCTTTCTCGGTTTGTCTGGCGGGGTTTAGCTCTTTTAAAAAGGCTTGGTTGTCACCCGAATAAGCGGTATCCACCGTCCACGGAATATAGATCAACATCAGGGTGATAAGCCCGGTATAAGTGATCATCAGATGGTAGGGCAGGGCGATGACAGAGCTCACATTGTGTGCATCTAACCAAGAGCGGGCGCCCTTGTCGCGTCTAAAGCTGAACATATCCTTGAAGATTCGCTTGTGGATCACTATGCCGCTGATAAGGGCAATTAGCATAAACATAGTGCAAACACCGACGATATATCGAGCCGTAATTGCGGACATATAATGCAAGTCAAAGTGCAGACGATAGAAGAAATCGCCGCCGCGACTTGCGCGCACTTCTGAGATCATGCCGCTGCCATCGGCGAGGGCGACATGTTCTCCAGTCTTGCCGCGACGTTGACCTTTTTCTGGCGGTAGTTGCCAACTCACACTTTGAAAGGGTTTACGTTCGGTCGGAAAACCTATCATCCAGCGCTGCGCCGATTCGGGCGAATGCGCTGCGATATAATCTTGGCCTTTATCCAGCTGGTTTGCGAGCGTATCGGCTTGATAGTCTTGATAAACCCCTTGGTGTAATTCGGGTTCGTTCCACAGGCTGATTTCATGGCGGAAATAGCTCAAGCTACCCGCAAAAAAGATCAACAATAACACCCAACACACGAGCAAACCTGCCCAAGTATGTAGCCAAGATAAGGTTCTAAAAAATGTCTCTTTCATCTTACTGTCCACACACCTGAAGCAAACCAAAACATAACAAACTCACTAGGCCTAAATCTCGCCATGCATGCCAGGTTTTACGTACACAAAAGGCGTAAATAATGGCGATGGCATAAAACAGAAAAGCCAACATATTGGCCGTTATTGTGCTTTCGAAGCGGGGCATAGGTAGCACGACTGTCAGCAGGCAAGCCAAGGTAGCCGCCGCAATATAACCCGCCAGCAGTGCGGCGCTCGCGCGGGCAAAGACTTTGAAGGCAAACTGCGATTGCTCTTGCTTAAACCATCGCGCAATTTGCATAATCCCCAGTGAAATCAGTGAGAAAGAGCGCGTTTGCACTGCAGATGATTGCGTTGACGTTTTAAACGCGGGTGTATTAGACATAAGTGCCACTTCTCATTTCGAGCCAATATGGGTCCGTTATGGCTATCCGTTACGGTTAATTCTGCAACGTGCGCTTAAGCTTTCTGGTTTAACGGCAGAAGACTCGGCTTAACGGTGAATGCATTTCTATTAACAGGGAATAGCTAACCGCGAGAAGTATAACTTAGTTAATTCAAATGATAAACGATATCATTTAGATTCGAATGTAAATATGTGATCTTGGGCTGATCCGCTTAAATCGATGTAGAAGTAACGAGTGCTTCGTCACAGTTGTTTGTTTTAATTTATTATTGTGTGTCTAGTGGTTACTGCTTGTTTAGCGTTAGGTTAATTTTTATGCTGCCAATGTGAGCTTTATCAATTTTGATGTACTGAGCTTTTGGCAGAATGCTCGTTATCTTTTTTACCGAGACCTAGCCTGATAACCCTATGCATAAAAATTCTAAGAATGGTGAAACACACCTGTCAGATAATGCGATTTTACTATCCACGACGGATTTGAAGGGAAACATTAAATATGTAAATCAGACTTTTTCGCAGATCAGCGAGTTTAGCGCTGCTGAGTTGCAAGGTAATCCCCATAACATAGTGCGTCATCAAGATATGCCAGCGGCTGCGTTTAAGATCCTTTGGGAGCGAATTAAGCAGGGTAAACCTTGGATGGGTATCGTTAAAAATCGCACTAAAAATGGCGGTTATTACTGGGTAAATGCCTATGTCGCCCCTGTGTATGAAGACGGTAAAATTCACGAATATCAATCTGTTCGCCGCCAAGCCACTCCAGAGCAGATCAAAGCCGCCGAGAGTATTTACAGCGATATTAATCAGGGTAAGCACCCTAAGGTATTGCGCAAAGACAGGTTAGGTTTCAGTGGCAAGATACTGTTTGCTATGCTGATGTCGATTATGACTACGGCAATGATTGCCAGTTATTCTCCCATTGTTGCCGCGATTGCGGGGATGACGGTAGCGTGCCTAGCATGGTATTACCTGATGCAGCCGCTGCAAAAGCTCGTGTCTATGGCAACTAATATTATTGACGATCCTGTGGCGACGGGCGTGTATACCGGCCGCCAAGATGAGATTGGTAAATTGGACCTCGCCCTGCGCTTTTTGATCACCGAAATCGGTGGCGTTGTTGGCCGTATGGCTGATTCTGCCTGTGAGATCCAATCTCAGAGTGTCAGCCTTAAACAAACCATTACCAACACTTGGGAACATGCCGATAGTCAGAGCGAACAAACGACGCAGGCTGCAACGGCGATGGAGCAGATGAGCGCCAGTTTTGCCGAAGTGACGGGCAACATTCATCGCACGGCCTCTGAAATGGTGTCGAGCCATGAGGCGGCGCAACGCGGGCATTCACGTTTAGAAACAGTGATAGAGGCGATACATCAGTTGAGTGTGCAAGTGAGCCACTTTTCCGATGTAGTTCAAACGATTGAAGAAGATAGCCGTGCGATTCATCAAGTGCTTGAAGTGATACGTGCCATCGCTGACCAAACCAACTTGTTAGCTTTAAATGCGGCAATCGAAGCGGCGCGGGCAGGGGATAGTGGTCGCGGTTTTGCAGTGGTGGCCGATGAGGTCAGACAATTATCGAGTCGTACTAGCCAATCCACCTCGCAAATCGAGTTAATCGTTAGCCGCTTTAGGGAAAGTACCCAAAGGGCGACTTCGACTATGGTGGCGGGACAAGAGCAGGTTAAACGTTCGGTAGGCTTAGCGCAGGAAGCCAGTGTCGCTTTTGGCGAGCTGCTTTCATCCATAACAAGGATTAACTCCTTAAGTGATGATAATGCCGCGGCGATGACCCAGCAGACTTCAGTGGCCGCTGAAATTAGCCGTGCCATCCATGTGATCAGCGATTTGGCTCAACAGAGTTTAGAGCAGACGCTCGATGCGGCGGCGCGTGGCGATCAAGTGTCGCGTTTATCTACCAAGACGCATCATCTGTCCCAGCAGTTTTGGCAGCAGAGCGTGCAACGTAAATATTAAACGTATTTACCTTATGTCGTATTGGATTTTGTGATTGATTTATTATTAATGCCTGTTTATAAATCAATCACTTAATCGTATTTTTCTGGCGGTTTTATTTTCAACTTCTTGATGGCGGTCACATTTAGGAGATGCTAATACCTGAGTTGATCGAAATATTTGCCAATTCCCCTTGTGTTTTATCCTGCATGCCCCAAGCTCTATTAGTGAAGCGAAAATAAAAGTAATGACATTAAAAGGGACAACCTATGAAAATAAATATTTCTGGTCACCACGTCGATGTTACTGATTCTATTAGAGAACATGTTAACGAAAAGTTTGCAAAAATCGCCACCCATTTCCCCTCTCTGATCGCGCTGGACATCATTATTGCGAAAGAGCATGGCGAGTATCAGGTTGAACTTCGTACCAATTATGAAGGCAGCCGCATTTCCGCTTCGGGTACCGATGAGGTTATGTACCCAGCTATCAAGGCCGCATCGAAAAAATTAGATGCTGCACTTAAGCACCGTAAAGGTCAGCTAAAAGCAGATTTACATGAAACCCCGAGCTGCACAACGCCAGCCATTGCCCATGAAATTATCCAAGAGATGGAGCTTCGTTAGGTTTTTAGCCATTACTCATCGCCTTAGATGAGCACAAAAAGGGCCTTAACTGGCCCTTTTTGTTGGCTGCAATTTGAGGAAGTGTTAGCGCACTAGTGTGCCGAATGGCCGTTAATCTGAGCATGATGCGCGCCAGTGAGTATGCGAACAGCCCTTAGGATAAAGATGCCACTGACAGGCCATAGGTACCGCTAGTGATGGCGATGAAAAGGTGGTTTTCTAAAATATTTGCCTGTGTCGCGAGTGTGTAAGCCACGGCATATTTAATGATAAAATCCCTAAAATCAGCAGCAGCGGTAGCCAACTGCCTTTGATATGGTACAGACCCGCTTGGTAACTGACGGGTGTTTTAGGCAGCAGAAACCAAGCTAAACCCACCGTCAGTAGTAAACTGACTCCCCATAGCATAAGCGCTAATGGGCTGTGTAGACTCGAATTGAGTGATATCACAGACCATATCGTCATCACTGCTGGCATCAGTAATACGCGGCCTAAGCTGAGTTGACGATCCTTTGTCTGGCTCAGCCCTAAATAAATCAGTCCAGCGAGTAAAGCAAAGACCCACATTGGCGTGTGGCTGACTATCGTGCCGATGGCATTAATTAGATTTTGCATCAGTGTTCCTTTCCTATGAATTCATGCAGTTTGGGTAAGATTGATTGCGGCCGTTGAGCACGGCCTTTGTTGCGATCATGGCAATTGGCTTTTGCTGCATGCTATTGGGTTAGATTAATGCCAGTTGTAAGCCCTTGAGTACAGCTTGGGTGCGGTCTCGGCAATCGAGTTTAGTGAGTATGTTAGAGACATGATTTTTCACTGTGCCCTCGGCTAAAAATACCGCATTGGCGATTTCCTTGTTGGAGAATCCGCCCGCCATAAAACTGAGGATTTCCCGCTCCCGTTCCGACAATAATTCATTTCTAGTTACCCCAACGCTAGGTGCAGGTTTAGGCTCACTCATCTGTTTGAGTACCGAAGGCTCTATCAAGTAGCCGCCTTTGGCGACGGTTTCGATGGCGTGCAGTAACTTGTCGAGTGACACGTCCTTGAGTAAAAAGCCGTTTGCTCCCGCCTGTAAACTATTGAGGAATAACTCACTGTCGTCGAAGGTGGTTAACATGATGACAGGTAAACTATTGGCACTTTGCCGTATCTGTTTGAGCATGGCGATGCCATCAAGATTTGGCATGCGAATATCACTGAGCAGCACATCGACAGGATTATTGGCGAGTTGGCTGAGTGCATCTTGGCCGTCTTCGGCCTGCCACAACACGCGAATGTTGTCGGAAATGGCGAGCAGGCTAGCGATACCTTGGCGAACCAATTGTTGATCTTCTACTAAGCCGACACTGATGATGTTGTTTTGCATATCCATATAAATTCCAAAGCGTTTTTAGTAAAAAGTTAAGCGAGTGCAGGGAGTGTGAGGGTGAGTTGGCAGCCGGGCGCCGAGTCATTCGCCCTTAGCTGTACCTTGCCATTAAAGGGCTGCAGTCTTTCCTGCATGCCGCTAAGCCCTGTGCCGAACTGTCCTGTACCGTTTAGCCCTGTACCGCTTTTAGCTGATGCGTTTCGCGCGGCTCCCCGTGTTAGCCCCACACCGTTGTCGCTCAGTTGCAATACCAGTGCGCTTTGGGAGTCTTCCATGCTCAGTTGCAGTTGATTCGCCTTGCCGTGGCGCACGGCGTTGCTGATGCCTTCTTGCAGGACTAACAGCAGGGCTTGAGTCAGTTCGGCTGATTGAAGTGGTTTCATCGTCTTGCAGGTAAGAGTGACGCTGGGTAAGCGGGTCATCAGCGCCTCTAAAGGGGGGACTAAATCCAATCCCACTTGCACTCTTTGAGCCCTGACGACGGCGCGAATACTTTCAAGTAGCTCTTTGGCTAAGGATTTACTTTGGTTAACTTGAGGTTTGAGTTCTTCGGGCGCTTTATGGCTCAGTACTTCTAATTGCAGAGAGAGTGCTGTGAGCTGGTGGCCGAGAATGTCGTGCAAATCGCGGGAGATCCGCAATCTTTCTTGCTGTTCGCTGGCTTGGCTAAGTAGGGCGCGAGTGGCGATAAGCTGTTGGTTTAGCTGTTCTTGTATCAAACGTGATTTACGCTCGGAAAGCCTTGCTTGGCTGCTGCTGTAGGCAAAGAATTGAAAGCCAAGATAGATCAAAATATTGAACACATTGCTTTGTTCATGCACATGCCATTGCAGCAGCGCGTAATAAACCATGTTGGCTAGCAGCAGCTGTAAAATGGCTTGGCGGCGATTAAAGAACTCAGGCAATAGTGACGCCCAAATAACGAAGAGGATCGGCAGCAATGCATGGTTTGCCGTGAGCAATAAGCTCAACACGATCAACGGCATTGCTAGTGTGGCAAGGCGACGAAACAGAATATTGTTATGCGCAACTTTATCGGTAGCTATCAGTATAAATTGCACTAAATACAGCCCATAAAGCGTGGCATTGAGCATGCCTTGCCATGTATGCAATGCGGCTTGGTTTATCCCAACCCAAGCCACTAATGCCCAAGTGAGCACTCCTGCGGCAATTAACATGCTCTCTTCTTTTGCTAATCGATTTTCTAGCACGAATGACGATTCCTTAATCCAATTCTGCCGACCATTCTAAGGTATCAGCGTCAGATGTCACTATGCCAAAAGTCATCTTGTTAAAATCTTGTTTCATGACTTTTGGCACCTGTTTTTAGTCCTGTGATTTTTTAAGCTAACTCCATCGCAGTTACTTATCAGCGCAAATAACAGGAGTAAGATATGAAACACGTGAACTTAACGATGACAACAACTCTGATTCGCCGAGCAAATATGACCAAAAGGACGTTATCAGCGATTTGGGGCGCAGGCTTAGCTTGCTTGCTCTTGTCGGCAGGAACCATGTCCGCAGAGATCCAAGCACATACCCTGACTGTGGATATCGATAATATTCAAGTACAAACCGGCGCCTTAATGGTTGAGCTTTATGCCAATGCCGAGGATTACGCCGCAGGCCACAATCCCAGCGCATCTATGATAAAGCCCGTCACTAAGACAGAGCATAGGCTGGTATTTAGCGATCTCGCCGATGGTCAATATGCGGTCAAGGTCTTTCACGATGAAAACGGTAATCACAGCTTAGATACCAATATGTTAGGTGTGCCGAGTGAAGGCTATGGCTTCAGCAATAACGCCGGCAGTTTTGGGCCTGCGAGCTTTAAAGACGCCAGCTTTAGTTTGCAGGCCGATGCGCAAATCACGATACATATTCGCTAAGGGAGGGCTGCACCATGGATAGACGTCAATTTCTAGCAGGCTCTGCCGCCCTAATGACGACTGCTGTTTGGGCGAGTTCAGTGGATAAATTACTGGCACTGGATAACGCACAAGCGGTCGCCCGTGAGCCATGGGCCATAGGTTTTAGCGGGGCGGAAGGCGACTATCAGTCTCTCACTATGCAGGTTTCGGGCGAGTGGCCAGCGCAATTGAGCGGCAATCTATATCGTAATGGGCCTGCAAAAATGTCTCGGGCAGGTAAGTCATATCAGCATTGGTTCGATGGCGATGGCATGGTGCAGCAGTTTAGTGTGGCCAATGGGCAAATTCAGCATCAGGCTAAGTTTATCCAAACAAAGAAGTTTAAAGTGGAAGAAGCCGCTGGCGCATTTAAGTACACCACCGCAGGCACAGTGATCCCCAATGCTTTACCCATTCGCAATAACGATGACTTGAATGTGGCTAACACCAGTTTATTACCGCGCCACGGCGAGTTGCTTGCCTTGTGGGAAGCGGGTTCACCCTATCGACTCGATGCGCGGACCTTAACCACGCTCGGCGTTAAAAGCTTTGGCGACAAGTTTAAGGGCTTACCCTTTTCCGCCCATCCACTCGATGATGGACAAGGTGGGTTGTGGAATTTTGGCGTCTGGTATGTCGGCGGCGAGAAGCAATTACTTGTGTATCAAGTGGCAGCCGATGACAGCATTGCCAGAATGGAAGTGATTGAATTACCACAGGCGAGTTATTTACATGCCTTTGCGCAGAGTGAGAATAAGCTAGTGTTTTATATTTCATCTTGCGTGTATGAAGAGGGCGAAACTTATATCGATGCCTTTAAATGGCGACCCGAATTGCCATCGCAATTACTGGTTATCGACAAAGCCGACTTTAAAGCGCGCCAGTTACACCAACTGCCCGCAGGATTTGTGTTTCACTTTGGCCAAGCCATTGAGAAGAATGGCGAACTGTCAGTCCAGCTTTGTCTCTATCCCAATTCGGCGATTTTAACGCAAGGGATGAAGGGGTTACTGACGGGCGCCCGTAAAGCAAAAACACCCCATGCCGAGTTAGTGACGATCACAGTACCGCTGACGGCACCACTTACAGCAGCTAGCAAAACGCAGTTTGCGGGGACGTTATCTCCCTCTGCACGTATTAACCGCAGCGGCGTGATGATGGAGTTTCCCCAGTTTGCGCAGCACACTATGAGTAACAAAGAGTCTGCACAGCAAACGAGCAATGCCGAAAAGCTTGCAGAGAGAACGGGTGGAGCTTCGGAGTTTGTCCCGTTATTTGGCGTTGGAGCAAGATCAGATTCTGCTGCTAGTTCTGGTTCTAACTTTAACTATGAAGCCGAATCTGAATCAGGACTGAGTAATACTCTGTATTGTATTCATAATGCAAAAGACAGCAGCCAGCACGGTACGGATGAACTTGGCGACGCGAGCTATAGCGCGTTTTATCTTGGCAAAGGCAAGATTGCCGAAGAGCCGCTCTATATCCCCGCCACTGAGCAGCATGAAGCCTATTTGTTGATGACTTGGCTCGATTACCACAATGCACAATCTGGCTTGTCTTTGTTTCGTGCCAGTGACATCAGTGCGGGACCCATTGCTTCGGCTCAGATGAACAGGGTATTGCCGTTAGGATTTCACGGTTGTTTCATTAACGCTTAATATATTGACCTATAAACAAAAAACGCAGCCAAGGGCTGCGTTTTATTTCAGGCGAAAGCAGTGTTTAGTCTTCAATTTCCGCATTGTGATAGACGTTTTGTACGTCGTCACAATCTTCTAAAGCGGCGATAAACTTTTCAAACATGGCCACATCTTCACCTTCAACCTTAGTCATGTCCTGCGGTACGAAGGTAATGTTATCGAATTCGAAGTTAACTTCTGGCATCGCTTCGGTCAGTGCAGTTTTAACTTTAAAGTACTCAGTGTGCGGCGCATAAACTGTGATTAAGCCATCTTCCAGCTCAACATCGCTCACATCAACGTCAGCCATCATCAGCAGTTCTAAAATCGCATCTTCGTCATCACCGGCAAACACGAACACGGCTTGATGATCAAACATGTGGCCAACAGTGCCTGGGCCGCCGAGTTTGGCATCGTTTTTCACGAAGGCTTGACGCACTTCGGTGAAGGTTCGTTTTACGTTATCGGTTAAGCAGTCAACAATGACCATGCAGTTGCCAGGACCAAAACCTTCGTAACGGGCGGTATCGTAATCTTCACCACCGCCGCCTTTGGCTTTTTCAATTGCGCGTTCAATAACATGCGCAGGCACTTGGTCTTTCTTAGCGCGTTCAATCAAGCGACGCAGTGATAAGTTTCCATCTGGCTCAACGCCGCCTTGTTTAGCGACAACGTAAATCTCTTTACCGTAGCGTGAATAAATGCGGGTTTTTTGACCGGCTGTTTTCGCCATGGATTCTTTCTTGTTTTGATATGCTCTGCCCATCTTGATCTCGTTAGCTCAAAAAAATTGCGCCGATATTAGCAGTTTTCTTGGCATAAGTGCAGTCGTCCATGTGGGATTTATTACCGAGAAGGCGACGGGGCACGCATTTCAGGGCAAAGTTGGCTTTTTCAGGTAGGGTAATCTTGAGGATGGACTAAGACTAAATCACGCGAAATTAATACTAATGTCTAATGCCATACACACGTGAGACTGTTGATGATAGTTAACTGCTACTTTGTTTATCTAGCTGGATAAATTATCTAGCTTATTCAGAGAAATAGACTAAAACTATAAATCTTGAGCGTTATCATAGTGAGTCCTCCCTAGTCAGTTGTAATCGATAGCAGCTGTAATTGATTGCAGCTGAACGAGGGCGAATGATTCGACTCTTAGCATTTCCCTTTCATTTTTACCTTGCGCAGTTACGGGAAGTATATGGAAATACAGCACAAAGTTTTAATTTTCATCAGTTTCACGCTGGTCACTCTGGGGAGTTTATTGCTTGCGGGGCTGCATCTTCCGAGCATTGTGCAGGCGCTGATCTTGGGGGCAATCACCTCTGGCTTAGTGGTGTCGGTGTGTTTGCGCGCAACTAGGGCTAAGCTCGATACCGATGAGGCAAATGCTAAGGCATTAAAAGATCAAAGCCTTCCTGCTCATGATATCAGTGTGCAAACCAGTAAAATTGCTATCGGTTCGGCAGAAGTGTCGCATTTTATTGATTTACTGAATAAATCCATTGAATCAAATGGCGAGCATGCCAGCGCTATTGCCGTTGCCGCGGGGCAATTGAGTCATACCACGGCCCAACTTGGCGATAATGCCGCCGATATTTTAGGTCAGGCACAAGAGGCCGAGCGCGTTAGTGTGCAGGGGCGTAGCCAAGCCCAAAAAGGTGTGGCGGCTATTCGCTCCCTGAGTACGGATATTGATACCGCCGCCGAGCAAGTACAGGCGCTTAAGTCGCGAGCCGAAGAAATCCAAAAAATCACTGAAGTGATTAACTCCGTTGCCGAACAAACGAATCTGTTGGCGTTAAATGCGGCCATCGAAGCGGCTCGTGCGGGAGAGCAGGGCCGAGGTTTTGCGGTTGTCGCAGACGAAGTTCGCAGCCTTGCGGGTAAAACCGCAGGTGCGACCCAAGATATCGGCAAGATGCTATTAGAAATCCGCAGCGAAACCGATAAAACCTCTGGGCTGATGGAAAGGGTCGTAACGCAAACCGCCGATGTGGTCGCGGCTATGGGCGAGTTAGACGCGCATTTCACTGAGATTTCGGCCTCTGTGACTCAATCGGCCCATGCGTTAGGTGATATGGAAGATTCGCTCAAACAATATAACAACACCACTAATGACATTAGCCGCTCGGTGACTCAAATCCGTGATTCGTTAAATTCGACGGGTAAACAGAGTCATAGCGTATCCGAGCAGGCCTTTACTCTATCCTTGACCACCGAGGGCATTTTTAAAGCGCTGTCTAAGTTGGATACACAAACCTTCGATCAGCAGGTTTTGCAATTGGCCAATGTGGCCGCTAAAGCGTGCGGTGACAAATTGGCACAAGGTCTAGCTAGCGGCAGTTTTAGCGAGGCGGATTTGTTTAATCCTAAATATCAACCTATTGCGAATACTCAGCCGCAGAAATACAGCACAGCTTTCGATCGTTATACCGATCAGCATTTTCCAACGATTCAAGAACCCATTCTGGCAAAACACAGCGAAATCATTTATGCGGGAGCCGTTGATAAAAAAGGTTATTTCCCGACCCATAATAAACGCTTTAGCCAAGCGCTGACGGGCAAGGTCGAAGTCGATATGGTGCATAATCGAACCAAACGCTTGTTTAATGATCCGACAGGGATCCGCTGCGGCGCTCATACTGAGCCTGTATTACTGCAAACCTACAAACGGGATACGGGCGAAGTGATGCACGACTTGTCTGTGCCCATTTTTGTGAATGGTAAACATTGGGGCGGATTTAGAGTGGGATTTAAGGCTAAGTAAATATTAGATAATCAAATTTAGGTTATTTGCTCTAATAAATGCATAAAAACGCACCTTGTCATGTGTTGTACTTGTGATCCGTGGTGGGTAATTGATTAACATAATAGAAATAGATTGGCATCTTTTTGCTGAAGTGCTTAAATAGCCCAAGGTGCACAGTTTGATACAGTTCTGTACGCCATAATAAAAATATAAAATGTGAATAAGACCTTAATTAGTTGATTTAAAAATGGTTAAAATATCTTTGGGGATATTTTAAGATGTAGAGGACAGGGAGCTCTCTTGCGACGTAAATATAACGCAGCAGACGCTGCTTAATGTGAGTTAAATGTGATGCAAGCAAATCAAGCCACTGTTACTGTTTTATATTATGACGCGCCCGTAGGGTTAATTATGCACAATTCTGTGCTAGCTAATTTGCCTGTGAGTGAAGCTGGGCGTGTGATGATACCAGCAAGTTTTCGTAAGGGAAAATCGATCATTGCCGTACTTGAAGGTGAATGTAAGATACTGAACTCATTGGGCGAGCGGGTATTTGCTCAGGCTAACATAGGTTGAAATTAGCTTATAATTTCAAAAGGTTATAATTAAAAAATTAACATTCAATAGATTAACATGTCAAAAAATACTCACCTTTGGGACGCATAATCGCCTTGTTGAATTAGCGTCTCGACTTTCTCTGCAATACTTCTTTTAATCTTATTTAATAATGTACAGAACGTATTTACTGCGCTTTATCGGCTTGAATTCAAGGAGATAGTGACGCTTATATCGACTTGAATAACATCACCTTCCATAACGTCAAACTTAATTTCCGATCCTCAATAACTCAACACTCAACAACATCTGAGCGATTACCAGCCATACATCTGCATTCATTAGCCACTGTCGATTTTGTCGCCCAGAGATTCGTCACTGAACAGATTAAAATGCCTTTAATGGCATACCTCAGTCAGCAATCGATCGGCAAGATGCTGCAGGGTTTCGGCATTTGGATGGGTGTGGGCGAAGGTTCTTAAACCATAAATTCCCATCATAAAATATTGGGCTCTTTGCTCGTCGCTGCGATGACCTTCTAGCAGTCCTTGCTCGGCTGCGCTGGTAAACTGCTGCGTTAGCGCTTGCTGCCAAGATTGCAGATACTGATTGATGATATCTCTAATCTCAACATCTTGCTCAGCCACTTCATTTAATGCCTTCGTCAATAAACAAGCTTGGGCGCTATCACAACTTAGGCATTCTGCAACAATATGATCTAAATAAGTTTTTAAGTTAGTTAGTACATTTTCGCTATTAACGAACAGGCTGTTGAACTGCGTATTTCTGTCGAGTTGATATTGCTCAATGGCCGCGATTAGTAATCCGCGTTTATTGGTAAAAGCGCAGTAAATCGACCCCGGATGTAATCCCGTGGCTTGAGTTAGATCTTGCATGCTTGTTTTGGTGTAACCCTTGTGCATGAAGGCGGCCATCGCGCCGCGAAGTACCTGTTCTCGGTCGAACTCAGCATTACGCATCGAATTTAATTCACTTGTATAGAAACGCTTAGGCCGAATTCTACCTAATTTTGAACGAACATTCAAAAATTAACTTGAATGATCGTTCAAATAATAATATCTTGAATGCATATTCAAGAATGGGACTGAGAAAATGACCACACAAACCACGCCAAATTCCTTGGCAAATCTGTTCGAAACCTACTCGCTTAATGACACTATTACCTTAAACAATCGTTTCTTAATGGCGCCTTTGACCCGTTGTATGGCCGATGCCGACTTAGTGCCAACCGATGACATGGTTGCCTATTATGCACGCCGCGCCGAAGCGGGTTTGATCATCACAGAGGCGACGATTATTCGTCCCGATGCCCAAGGTTACCCAAATACCCCAGGTATTTTTACTCAAGCGCAAATTGCTGGCTGGCGTAAAGTGACCGATGCAGTACATGCCAAAGGCGGTAAGATTTTTGTGCAGTTATGGCATACGGGCCGTGTTGCTCATCCACACTTTTTCGGTGGTGGCGATGTGCTTGCAGCATCAGCCCAGAAGATTGAAGGCAGCGTGCCAAGAATGCGTGAGCTAACTTATGTTACGCCAAAACCCGCCACACTCGAGGATATTCAAGGCCTAGTGCGTGATTACGCCAAAGCGGCGGAAAATGCCATTGAAGCTGGCTTTGATGGTGTTGAAATCCACGGTGCAAATGGTTATTTAATTGATACTTTCTTACATCATGACAGCAATCGCCGCACCGATGAATATGGTGGCACTCCTGCCAATATGTCCCGTTTTGCGCTTGAAGTTGTCGACGCTGTTGTGGCTCGTATCGGCAAAGACAGAACCGGTCTGCGGATTTCACCTGGGGCTTATTTCAATATGGCGGCCGATAGCCGTGACCGCGAAGTGTTCGATTACTTCTTGCCGGAACTAGAGTCGCGCGATATCGCCTTTGTGCATATTGGGATTTTCGATGACAGTATGGAATTTGACTATCTTGGCGGCAGAGCTTCAAGCTATGTGCGCGCACACTATGGCAAAACCTTAGTGGGAGTGGGAAGCTACAGCGCTGAAACGGCCAGTGAAGCGATTGCAGCGAATAAGTTCGATTTGATTGCTATCGGTCGTCCATTCATTGCTAACCCTGACTATGTCGCTCGTGTGCGTGATGGCGTTGAACTTGTGCCTTACAGCGACGAAATGCTAGCAAGCTTAGTGTAATTTCACTTAATAGCTGAATAAAGAAAGGGTTAGCATTGGATAACCCTTTTTGTTTGTCTCTCTCGTCCTAGACTTAATCCGCTTTAATTAATGACCTGAGTGCGGTGAGCTTTTGCTGGGCGATGCCGAAAATGCTCTCGGGAGAATATTGCCCTTGGCTAGGTGCGGCCGTTTGCGACAAGCTACCTGCGGTTTTACCAAGCAGTAACTCCATGGCTTGCGTTACATGGGTAATGGCCCAAATATGGAACTCACCTTGCGCCACGGCATCGACAATGTCTTTACGTAGCATAAGGTTAGCCATGTTCGAAGCAGGAATAATCACCCCTTGATCTGACGTACGGCCTTTGATTTTGCAGACATCAAAGAAGCCTTCAATTTTCTCATTCACACCGCCAATGGGCTGAGCCTCACCAAACTGGTTCATCGAACCTGTAATGGCAATATCTTGCCTTAGTGCTTGCTCGCTAATGGCCGAGATAATGGCGCAACATTCGGCCATTGAGGCGCTATCGCCGTCCACGCCGCTGTAAGATTGCTCGAAGGTGAGGTAAGTGGTGAGCGGGATTTGCGCTGTTTTACCTAACACTGAGGCTAAATAAGCGGTTAAGATCAACACGCCCTTAGAGTGAATTCGCCCCCCTAGTTTGACTCTGTGTTCGATATCCATCACTTCACCTTTACCAAAGGCAGTGGTTGCTGTGATGCGATTGGGCATACCAAACTGATGATCAGAGGTCGAGATGACGGATAAGGCATTGATTTGCCCAACCACTTTGCCCTGAGTGCTAATCAAGGTGGTGCCGTTGGTAAAGCTCTGCATTATGTTGTCATGCAGACGCGAGACCCTTTGTTCTTGATTTCGCAGTGCTTGCTCAACGTGCGGCACTAAAATTTGCTGACTGCCTGCCGATTTAGCGCAGTAGTTTGATTCCCGCAGTAGATTGGCAATATTGGCCGAGTGTAGCGACAGTTTTTGCTGATCTTCGGCTTCCCGCGAGCTGTATTCGATGATGCGCGCTATGGCGGCGCGATCGCAGTGCAGCATGTTGTTGTTGTCGTGGACTATGCTCGAAATAAAGCGGGCATAGTGCGCCTCAGAGGCGGCGGTTCTGTCCATCACATCTTCAAAATCGGCGGTAACGCGAAATAGCTCGCTAAAGTCAGGATCATAGTGCTGCAGCAGCTGATAGGTTTCATGATCGCCAAACAGGATGATTTTCACATCTAAGGGGATAGGCTCGGGCGCCAAGGAAATCGTACCCGATAGAGACACTTCCCGTTCGAGTGAGCTTAAATCCAGTTTTCGTGAACGCAGGGCGCGCTTTAGTCCGTCCCACACGTAAGGGCGCTCTAATACTTTAACGGCATCCATCAATAACACGCCGCCATTCGCCTTGTGCAGGCTGCCGGGCCGGATAAGCGAGAAGTCGGTGAACACTGTGCCTCTAAATGTGGCGTTCTCCACATAGCCAAATAGGCTGTGATAACTCGGGCTTTCTTCGACGACTATGGGGAATTTTTGAGTGCCTTGGCCGACCAAAACGTTAACTTGATAGCGACGGGGCATTTTCTTTTCTAGGGAAGCGTAGGCTAGGCCCAATTGCTCTTCGCTTTCTTCTAAGAAAATATCCAGATTATCTAAGATATCCGCCTGCATACCAGTTAAGAAAGTGCGCGCTTCTGGCTGATGCTTGAACTTATCTTTAAGTGGCTTAATAAAATGGATTAACACTTCTTTGGCGACTTGCTCGTCATGCTCTTGCTGCTTGTCGCTAAATTCTTCTTCCCATTCTGTGATTTGGCGAATAATCCCGCGCAGTTTGACTTCTAGGCCATTGATATTGCTTTCAAATTGGCTGCGTTCAGCATCGGTCAAGGCTTCGAATGAGGCTTCGTCGTGGGGCTCTTCACCATTGAGGGCTAACATTTGATAGTCGCCCTGCATAGTCAAGCTGAGGCTGATACCTTTTTGTTTTGCTTCTTCGGTTAATTCTGTGAGTGCGACTTCTTGTTTCTGTGATAGCTGGCTTTTGAGCTTTTCGGTGCGGGCATAATACATTTCATTATCAAAGGCTAAAGGCAAAGCTTTGACAAGTTTTAGCATTAATTTTTCGACGGCTTTTTTAAATTCAAGCCCAGTCCCCGCGCTCAGTTTGAGCACTTTAGGGCAACGGGTATCATCGAAATTAACCACGTAACACCAGTCGTACAGCGTATGATCGCTTGGCTCGTGACGGCTTAAATAGCGCAGCATCATAGTGCGTTTGCCAAGGCCGTTCTGGCCGATGGCGTAGATGTTATAACCCTTTTCTTTAATCCCCATCGCAAACTCTACCGCTTGCTGGGCACGTTCTTGGCCGACAATATCATCAAGTGGAGTGAGCTCGGCTGTGGACTGGCAATCTGTGCTTAATTGGTCGAGTTCGCAAATGCGATACAGTTGTTTACTGTCGAGTAGGGTGGCTTGGCTTGATACGACGTCAGTGGGCATAAATATCCTTGGTTTTTCAGCCTTATTATTTCCATTGTAGACAATAAGATAGCATTTTTGTCAATCAAAACTCTGTTATTGCTGATTTATGCCTTTAGGGATAGTTATCTGCTGCTAATTAAGTGCTGTAGCACTGCGGTCAGGCTTAATCGGTTAAGTCTAACTAATTGTTACGCAATAAACTTATCCCAATACTGACTCGAAAATTTTGTGCTAAAGTAGCAAAGTCTATGTCAGCAGTGCTTAACTGTGTAAGGACACGTTAAAGTAGTCTAGAAAGAGTCGGCTAGAAACATCTCTTTAACCTTGATGGTTTGACCTCTCCAGCCTTAAAAGGTGGTTATGATGAGGACGGTTTGCGATCTAAGACTCGCGCCAATTGAGATGTAGTGGATTGATGTTAAAAGTAAAATGTTATGAAGTTTTACCCCTTGGTTAACGCTTTCCCTCTGGGGCTAATGTGAGCATGCGTTTGGGGTCTTACGGTATTCTCGCCGTGGGTCGATTGAGTAGTAACTAAGTATTAGTTGGCAAGATGATGATAGATGTACCTATTTCGCAGCAAGAGCTGGATAACTGGTTGAGGGACGTTAACTTAGTCGCCGAGATATCAAACAGTAAAGCAATATTAATAGCATGGAATGCTGCGGGTGAACTTAGCAGTATGTTAAGTTCAGATTCTGCGGCTGAAAGCGAAATACAGGCAATACTCTGTCAGTTAAGTGGCAATCATTCGGCGAAAACCCTGCCTATCGCAACATTATCAGCTAATACGTCATCAACCGCTACACAGTCCAAAGCCACTCCATCAACAGCCACGCCATCAAAAGCGACGACATCAGAACTCACTTTCAATCCGTCCGATACGTTTGAAACTTCCGTTGATGCCCAATTAGCCCAAGAACAGTTGGTCAGCTCAACCGAGCCGATTTCGGTATTGCCGCGATTAGGTCACCATCAAATCACCTCGTTATTATCTGTGTCAGAGTTAACTGAGCTAGTCAGTCAGTCCCAATTGATCATAGATACTCGGCAGCACTCAGATTGGCGCACTTGTAGCGCAATCGGCAGTGTGATTTGTTTATCCCTCGCTTGGCCATCTGGGGCAAATTTTGGCTTTTTATGTTTCTATCATAACGAGGCGCATGGCGTAGATTCGAAAACGCTGCAGCTGGTAAAGCTTATTAGCGATAGCATTCAACGCCAGTTAGGCGAGATATTGAGCCAGCACAGTGCAGCTCAAACATTAAGCCGAGGTGCGCCAAGCTGTGTCGATGCGGTCGATTTACAAACCTTTATCGATAGTTTTGAAGAACATATTTGGATGAAAAATGCCGCTGGCATTTACACACTCTGTAATCGCAGCGTCGAGAAAGCATGGGAAATGCCGCGCAGCGAGATTGTCGGTAAATCCGATGTCGAACTCTTTGGTGCTGAAATTGCGAATATTTTTCTAGAGGGTGATAGGCTCGCTATCGAGTCTGGCATGCCTATTATTGTCGCTGAGTGTTTAGACGGCAATGAAGCTAAAAATCATCTTTGGTTAGAAACGCTCAAACTCCCAACCTTAAATCCCCAAGGAGAGTTTGTAGGCGTTATCGGTATGACTCGCAATATTTCTAAGCATAAAGCGGTTGAAGAACAACTGACACTGGCGACCAATGTGTTTAAAAACTCGGTCGAAGGCGTGGTTGTGACCGACAGACACGGCAATATCACCGACGTAAATGGCGCATTTTTTGAGATCACAGGTTATGTGAGGGAAGAGCTGCTCGGTCAGAATCCACGGATTTTTAGCTCGGGTCGCCATGATAAAGCATTCTTCGACAAACTGTGGAATGCCCTGTTGGCTAACGGTAAGTGGAATGGTGAAATTTGGAATCGGCGTAAAAACGGCACTATTTTCCCGCAAAATATCACCATAAGTACGATTTATGACGAAGTCGGTGATGTGCGTTATTTTGTCGCTGTGTTTGCCGATATTTCTGCCCAAAAAGAGAATGAAGCGCAGCTTACGCACTTAGCGTATTTCGACCCGCTAACGCATTTGCCTAATCGCATGAAGTTTATGATGCAGCTCAAACAAGAAGTACGGCAAGCTAAGCGGCTGAATTTGCAGTTAGCGACTGTGATGATAGATGTCGATTTGTTTAAGCATATCAACGACAGTTTTGGCCATAGCATAGGTGATGAAATGCTGGTCGAGCTTGCCAAGCGTTTACGCAGCCAAGTAGGCGATCAGGATGTGTTATCACGGATTGGTGGCGATGAGTTTGTGGCGTTAATTTCGGGGATCGACAATAACGAAGATGCCACGGTTGCCATTAATCAATTGCGCCAAGTGTTTGAACAACCTTTTATTGTGAGCACGGGCGACCACTTGCGTTTGACCGCGAGCATGGGCGTGTCTTTGTATCCAAGTGATGGAGCCGATGCGGACACTTTACTGCGTAACGCCGATGCGGCCATGTATCGTGCAAAAAATGATGGCCGCAATAATTACGCTTTTTATACTGAGTCCTTAACGCAGCAATCTTTTGAACATCTTAAGCTGCAAAGTGCCCTCTATGGCGCGATTGAGCAAAATGCTTTGTACTTGATGTATCAGCCAAAACTCGACTTAGTGACTCGAAAAACCGTGGGATTTGAAGCGCTGCTGCGTTGGCACGATCCTCAACTGGGTTTAATTTCGCCCGCGGTATTTATACCCGTGGCGGAAAAAATTGGTCTTATCCATGAGATAGGTTTATGGGTGTTAGAAACCGCCTGTCGTCAGGGCATGCGTTGGCTTAGTGAAGGCAAACACTTTGGCCGCATTGCAGTGAACGTGGCCGGACAGCAGTTACAGCGCAGCTCCTTTGTGGATGATGTAAAACGTGTCTTAGCTGAAACGGGTTTGCCCGCCAAACACTTAGAGCTTGAAGTGACCGAAAGTGTGATGATGCAAAATCCCGATCTTGCTATCCGTGACTTAAAGTTACTTGGCGATCTGGGCATCGAATTATCTGTCGATGACTTTGGAACCGGTTATTCATCGCTGAATTATTTGAAAAAACTACCCATCCATAAGCTGAAGATTGACCAATCCTTCGTGCGGGATATTCCCTTCGACACTAACAATACTGCGATTGCTAAAGCTGTGATTGCGCTTGGACATGCGTTGAAGCTCGACATTATCGCCGAAGGAGTGGAAACCAAAGAACAAGCCGATTTTCTGCAACAAAATCAGTGCGATCAAGCCCAAGGTTATCTCTTTAGTCGTCCGCAACTACCAGAAGATCTCGACGCATTTCTATCGTGATGCTGGCGTATTGCGAGACTGACTTATGGTAAGGCTAACTATCCTGAAATTAATTTAGTTTCACCCGATAGAACCACAGGGCTAGCGCTATGGCGCTAGTCGCTTGGGTTTGTGTCTGCTAAAATTCTGGCCATTATTTTTAGTGGTTAACTGCAATGTCCTTTAGTGCCTTATCCTTAAACTCCACCTTAGTGAATACCTTAGCGAGTCTTGGCTATGAGTCGCCAACGCCCATCCAGCTAGAAGCGATTCCCGCCATCTTGACCAAACGGGATGTGATGGCTGGCGCCCAAACGGGTACAGGCAAAACCGCGGCGTTCGCCTTACCCATCTTGCATCATTTGTTGGCACTCAGCCCCGCGCAAGAGCTAACAGCGGCAAGACCCGTATGCGCATTAGTCTTAGTGCCGACACGTGAACTGGCGGTGCAGGTACAGCAGAGTTTTGTTAAGTACGCTAAAGGGACAGATATCCGTGTCGGTATCGCCTACGGCGGCGTGAGTATCGATGCGCAGGTCGCTGTGTTTAATGCTGGGATAGATGTGTTAATCGCAACACCGGGTCGCTTACTCGATCACCTCAGGCAAGGCGCATTGAGTCTTAAGCAATTGAGCGTGCTTGTGTTTGATGAAGCCGACCGTATGCTCGACATGGGCTTTATGGATGAAATTCAAGCCGTGCTCAAGCAAGTGCCGAGTGACAGACAAACACTGTTATTTTCTGCCACCTTAGATGCCGCCATCTTCAGCTTAAGTAAAACTTTACTGCGCGATCCCAAGTTGATTGAAGTTGCCAAGCGCAATACGACCGCTGCCGAAATTGAGCAAGTGGTTTATGCCGTCGACGCCGACCGTAAAACCGAACTCGTCAGCCATCTAGTGCGCAGTAAAAACTGGCACCAAGTGCTGATTTTTAGCCGCACTAAGCAAGGCGTCGACAAACTGGTTCAGCAACTCAATAAAGCCGATATTATTACTCAGGCGTTTCACGGTGACTTATCCCAAGGTGGGCGCGAGAAAGTCTTGCAGGAATTTAAACAAGGCAAGATTCAAGTGCTAGTGGCCACGGATGTTGCTGCCCGAGGCCTAGATATCGTTGAACTCAAGTATGTGATTAACTTTGAGCTGCCTTTTATCGCGCAGGATTATATTCATCGTATTGGCCGCACAGGCCGAGCGGGCTGTGCAGGGCTTGCGATCACCCTTTTTAGCCAAGAGGATGCTCTATTACTGGAAGAAGTCGAAGTCGTATTGGACAAGCGTTTACCACAACAATGGTTACCCGGCTTTGAACCCGACTTTAATAAAATGGACACCGAACCAAGGCGTAACGGCAAAGCGGCTCAAAAACAACGTGCTAAAAAGCGCGCTCTGGGCGGTAAGAAACGTTAATTTGTTTTATAGGAGTTTGTGTCGCGGTGTTAAGTTAATCATGTTTATCGTTTCACCGTCAGTTAGCGTTTTAGCATGTAGAAATAAGTCTTTTATATTAATATTAAGTCTTTATTTTAAAGGCACTTAATATGATCTGCTCTTTCTATTTTTAGTATGGTTTGACCTTTTTGAATTGTTTTTTGGGTGTTATATGAAGAGATTGATGTTGTTTTTTGTTTTTATCTTGTCTATTCCTTCCGTGATCATCGCTGCATTTATCTTTGAGGATATAGGAGGACATATTTTATTCTCTTGGTTCTCATTTACCCTTGGTCTCATCGGAATTGGTGGAATATTGAGATTTAGAGAGGATCAATTTTTAACATACGATATCGTTGAAGGGACTATTATTTCACTGGATGAAAATACCAGATACAGCCCAGATCATGAGTACTTCAAGTACCAACAAGTTTTCATTAATCCGGTTGTAGAGTATTTTTGGCAAGGAAAGCGTTATACAAGAGGAACTCTGATTAATTATGACGAACAAGCTTACACTCGGTTTGGACCTCAAATCGGTGACAAGATCAGTTTATGTGTTCCAATCAATTGCCCTGAAGAAGCCATTGAAAACAAATTCCTATCTAGATATATACATTTAATCATTGGTTTAATTTCTATTTCGATTTCAATCGCACTTGCAGTATTACTCTTCTCGTACTGATTTTTGTCGTTTTTAATAGGATTTAGTGGTTATCTTGTATAGGCGGAGCCAATCGTTAGCAGCAATGCGTATGTCTTAGGTGGTCAAGTCCAAGCTGGTGATCTGAGTTATATATCTCATTCTCAAACTACCCAAGCTAGAAAATCTCAAACCATCCGAGCTAGCAAAGCTTAATTGTGAAAATAAAATCTCAAACCGCGTTCCATGAGCAGAGCAAACAAAAAGGGCTTAACCTTGCGGTTAAGCCCTTCTGGTAAAATTGGTGGGGCGGCGTCATCTGAATTGGTAGTTTAGTTTTTTGATATTGTTATGTTTTTAGTAATTTGATTTTAGTTGGTGTTACGTTTGGTGTTACTAAAGTCGAGTGCTAGGACATTTATTCAACTAGTAATGATTATGCTCGATGTAACTGTAATGACGGTTATTTACTTTGTTCATTTTTTTTGTTCGTCAATTCGTGAAGCTTCGAGATTCCGTCTGTAAGTTCTTTGTTAATATTCAATTGTTTTGCAAGTTCTGCACATGGAGACTGATGATTACATGCACGAGAAGGTGTCATTATTCGGTTAAATTTATGCTTTTCTTTTTGCATCATTAAACGCTCTTTTTGTTCTGCCTTCTGCTTTGCTAATTCACGCTTTTCGGCTATGTAACTTTGGTAGTTGCCATTTATCAGCTTCGATATAATCTCAGCCTTTTTTTCTCCTTTGCACATCTGCGTTAACCGCTCTGATACTGACCGTTCGATGCTAATCGAAAGCGATACTGTTTCGTTGTTTTTACGGCAATTTTTGACGCGCCATGCGTTTCTCATTTTTCGAGCAAGTTCTTTTGCTTTTGAAAGGCTATAGCCTTGGCGTACTAATTCGTATCCTAACAATATTATAAAATCGTTTGCGTTTACTGTAGTTTCGGGCGGATTAAACCTAATCTCATTTCTTTTTAAATATGCAATTTCCCAAACGAGGTTGAATGTGCTATTAACTTCAATAAATTCAAATAGCTCTGCTGCGGCTCTGGCATTTAGGTCACTCATTGGTAATACCTCATCAGTAATTTTTGATTTTTCATATTACATGTAATGTAACATGTGTGCAATACTGTTGTGCGTACCGCCATTATGGTAATTTTAAAGGCTTTAAAGCTGATTTTTAGGATACTTAATTGAACTTACTGCACTCAATGAAAAATGCTACTTCTGATGCAAAGTTACTACTTCTCCGGTGGGCTGCATCAATCGAATTTTCGAAAAAGGCGTATAACATTGACCCTTTACTCGCTCCAATGGAACCTAAACAATTGGCTCAGACTTTCGGGTTAACTGAAAGGCGGGTAAAGAGTGCACTGATATATCTAGTTCAGGAAGGCTATGTGGATAAATATCCTAATCGTTATCTGAAGCGAGGTGGTGTGTTAGGTCCTCGATTTGAGTATTTTTTAACTGGTGCAGCTTGGCGCGGATGGAGTGAATTAATTGGTGAGTGTCTATTCAAAAATGAATTTATTCATGCACTTCTTGATAAGAACACTACGTTACCACGACAAGAGTTTAGATTGCTTTGGGCTGCTTTGGTCTTATTATCCGATAGGTTTGGGTATGTCGTCGGGTACAGCGAGACAGAACTAAAAAAAATGTTAGGTATGTCGGATAAAGAATTTAAGCTAAGCATCCAAGCGATAAAACGCACAGACGGTGTTTGTATGCTTGCTAGGGAGGTTAGTCGTACTGATTTATTCACTCGCTTACCTGCAATTTTTCAGATGCGCACTAAAACTTATATCGGGCAATCAGT
Source organism: Shewanella sp. 1180_01 (assembly GCF_052850535.1). Taxonomy (NCBI): domain Bacteria; kingdom Pseudomonadati; phylum Pseudomonadota; class Gammaproteobacteria; order Alteromonadales; family Shewanellaceae; genus Shewanella; species Shewanella sp. 1180_01. The sequence continues at coordinate 67,300 of NZ_VXCT01000012.1, read as the reverse complement.
GCGATTAGGTGTGTCGTTACCATTTGGCTTCTTTAGACAGTTTGATTTCTTAAATAAGTTTTCCATATATCAACGCCGCTCTAGGAAGTTCCGTGCCTTGCGAAAGTTTGCACCTCAAAATTCGGAGCTTACTGATGAGCAGTATTTTAATTTATCGAAAATTTTTACTAATAAGAAGCTCTATGCGTATACACACCACTTTTGTATGTTAACAGTCTGTTCGCTATCACAAGAGTTAACTACTGCCGATATATGTAATTATAAAGGTTTGGAACAACGAGTACGATCTGAATTAGACAAGGGTTTTAATCTGGCCATGTTCGCTTCAACTACTTCTGACAGCGATGACATAAGTAAGTCTAGTAGTGATCTTTCACTACTAAGAGAGTTCACATTTGAAATGATGAGCCGTGAAATCGCGGATAAAATTACTCTGCTTGGTAAGCAACTTAATAGATTTCGTAGCATTTCTGGAGGGGCTATCAATCTACTGTGGCATATACCAAAGCAGCAGATGCGTGCAATTTTTTGGGAGTCAGAAGATCAATCTAAGATTAAAGATGAGGGGAGATCTCTGTTTGAACAAGAAGATAACAATTCCCGCCAAGAGCAGGGTCTTGTATTCACTGCATTGACACTATGTGTAACGTCTAGTAAACAACTTAAAAACTGTGCTGTTTATGGTGAAAAAATCCTCACCACTGATTCTAAGTTAAAGCACCCTTGTGTTGTGCAAGTTGAAAAAATTGAGGTATTCCCATAGCGGCTAGATTTTGCTTGTAGGGTGATAAAGCCATTCGAATGGTCATCTATTTGGATTCGACAACATCACGGGTAAGGCTTTTACTGTGATTTAATCTTCGAGTGAAATGGAACTAGAAAACACTGAGATAGACTAGGGTCATGTATTAATTCTTCCTATAGTTCACATGCCCTCAAGGGAGATGGTTTGTCTGTTTGTTATTACTATCTTCCATTATTGGTTACATTTACTACACCTGAGTTGACTCTACACATGGCTATCCATCTAACACTGAGAAGATACCTCCTCAGGTGATTAACGTTTAATTAGTAACTTCAAAGTTAAAGTTTACACGGACCATTTAGGTTATGAACAATAACCAATATGGAATCGCAGCATGTCAACTTCTAACACTAATCTTACCGTTATCAGCAATGCCCAGTATCAAGGCTTAAAGGTTAACTCTAGACCTTTAAGTGCTGTGTACTTAGACATAATATTGGAGACAATGCAGGCTGCTATTATTGACCACCCAAGAACCTTTATGGTGAGGTTTGATTTACATTTACCACAGCTCAATTTTCGTGATTCACCTGTAGTGTATGATTCAACGGTGATAACCAAGTTCTTTAAATCTCTGAACGCTAAAATCCAACATGATAGACTTATCAAGGGACGCAAAGGTAAGCGTGTTCATCCTTGCACTCTGCGCTATATATGGGCAAAGGAGCGAGCTTGTGCAGATACAGACCATTATCATGTAGTAATTTTCCTTAATAATGATGCCTATAGCCATTTAGGAGATTTTAATCGGTTTGGTCAAAACCTGAGTACTAAGATTGTTGAGGCCTGGGCCAGTGCTTTAGGGCTCGATGATTACAGTACGCGGCATTTAGTGCATTTCCCTGAGGATACGCCAGTTTACTATATCAAACGTAATGCCAACAATTATCCTCAAACCTTTGCGAGTGCTTTCTTCCGCTTGAGCTATTTTGCCAAGCTAGAGACCAAACATTATGGCGATAGAACACGTTCATTCGGTTGTAGCCGTATTTAAGCGTGGTGACAGAGTGATTAGCGTCTTAAGGTTTAAACTAAAAAAATAAAGGTGTTTGCTGTGGGACCAGAGCTTTATTGGTCCTTAAGTGTGTCAACGATAGCGGCTTGAAGGCCGCTTCGTTGTTAAAGAGTTGACTTCAATACTTATGACCTTAGCCAATGCCATGCATTGGATATCAGCTCAGCGCCAGCTTTTACCCCATTAACCCCTACCTCAGCTGCTGTCAAAACCGTGTTTAAGCCAGTTTCTACACTGCCGGTGACAAGCTTGATCCCAGCATCAGTTATTTCTCCTTGGCTTAAGCAATCGTAACTGTCACTGAGGGTTTGCGCAGTGCCTTTTAGTAAGCATTCTGCAGGCTTAGCAACAAGATCTCCTGGCGTCCCTAGGAGCGTGTTGAGGTTGTCGGGTAGCCCTAGGTATTCGCCAGTCATTTTTACTGCGGTAGAGGCTAGCACGACGTTTGCGACGGTTCCCGTGGCCAGCTTCGACGCGGTGCTCCCCAGTAAGCCTGCTCTAGCAGAGCCTTGCAGGACAACGTGAGTGAGATTACTGACTTGATTGGAGCTGCTGCTCCCTTCTAAGCATTCGTTGACGAACTGCTCACAATTGTTGGTGGCAACGCCGTATGAGGTATAACCCAGTTGACTGCGTGCAAGCTCAATGGCTTGATGAGGAAACAGCGTGGACTTTTTCACTCTGACACTATGGCCACCAGCAAATCGCTGCAGATCTATTTCTTCGATGATGCCCTGCTTAGATAAGTGAATCACATTGCCATGGCCCACATAGAGGCCATGGTGTTCGGTTAAACCAAGAGGATCGATATTGGTGACGAGATGATCGCCAGGTTGTAATACTTGCATGAATGTTTCCTTAGCCAAGGTTCTATCATTGCGACGTGCTATTTCGCCATGCAGACTGAGGTTAGTTGCAGGTGTTCGCGTTGATAGTCCGTTGGCTGTGTGAGGATTTTAAATGAGGCGCTATCCAGTAGTGATAAGCGCGGGTTAGATTTCCAGCTCGACAAAGTCCTTATCGATATCGTCTTGCTCAATACCGATATACCGCAGGGTGGTTTCTTCGGCGCTGTGTCTGAGCATCTTCATTACTCGGCCAATATCTTTGGTTTGTTGATACAGCAGATAGCCACGGGTTTTGCGCATCGAGTGGGTGCCTAAGGCAATTTTAAGCTCTTCACCAATCATCGTCAGTGCGCGGCAAATATAGCGCCGTGACAAAGGCGCGGGTTTGATGTGCTTCGCCCGTTGATTACGGTAGGACTGAAACAGGTAGATATGGTTAGGATGTTCGAGCGCAATACGCTGTATCCGTTCTAGCGTTTTTGAGTTGAGTTTGATGTTGGCGATTTTGCCGGTTTTGGACTCCTTAATGATGAGTCTATCGCCCTGGATATCGCTGAACTTAATCGACAGTAAGTCGGAGATCCGCAGGGCGAGATTAAGGCCGATATTCCACACATCGGCCAGTTGCTGGCTAAACTGTCTTTCCAGTAGGTAGCTGATAAGCTTAACGGTGTCTTGATCTTTAACGGCTTGAACTTCAGGCATGGTCATGTTCCTCTTTTTTGCTATAGCGTGTTTTTGGGCACTTGCGTTGTTGAGAGCCGCATGGGGCAAGGGTTTGAGTGTTCCCGTTTTAGGATTCTGGGAACTTCATTTGGCTAAGTGGGTTAATCCAAACTAACCTTCACCTTGTAAACGCCCATATCGAAATAAGCGGCAAAGTTTTGGGTAAATAAATCGATTAATGCTTTGCATTCCCGCTCACCAATCCAGCCACTAAACAAGCTATAGACCTGCTTACTGTTAAAGCAGATATCGATGTCTTTGACGAGTTCAGGGAAGGGATGACCGCGAAAAGCAAAGTCGGTGACGTAGACTAAACGCCAGTGCTCTTGCTGTTTCTCAAGCCGGACTTCGACAGGATGAAAGCCACCATCTTCGGCGCTGTAATCTGGATCTCTAAAATTGAGCGTGATCGCATTGGCATCTTTTGGATCGACGTCAGCCAGTTCCTTTTCAATGACTTGGTAAAAACGATTAGGCATTAATGGCAGTTGGTTACGGTTAATGATTAACTTCATGGGATATTCCTTCTTTGATTTACGCGCACACGCAAGAGCCTAGGAGCTAAAACTCCTGGGCTCTTGCTGTGTTTGCTGGTGGGGTAAAAATTGCGTGAAACGAGTCTGATGGAGCGTGATGAGGTATTTAGGATGCGCTTTGGTGTTACAAGGTTATCGAAGGGCTGTGTGTTAATGCGGGTAGTGGTTTGTCAGCGGTTTGATAGACAGCAATATACAAATAACCATGGCTGCCTAATGTATCGGCCTCACAGGTAAAGTCATGGTACTCAATGGTTACGCAGTGCTGCTTGGTGGCATCAATCTCGCCGGTGGCCACCAGCCGTTCAAGCTGTTTAACCATGGAGGGAAACGCCTCGACAAATTGTTGTTTAATTGCTGGTGGAAATTCACCGACAAAGCTTGCGCGGTCATGGAGATAATCCAAATGCAGATCGCGTAAAATCAGCCTCGCACCAAAGCGGGGGGACACTTTACGGGGCAGGCCCCAGGCGTGCTCAATATCAAAAAGTTTTAGGGTTGTCATAGTGACCTCAATGGTTGAACGATGAAACTCAGGGAGTTGGATGCTTGTTAGCGGACTAGCAAGAGCGGTGATAAATACCTAGGCGAGTACAACTGGCTAGCGGACTGGATATCGGGCAGGTAATCGTTTTTAGGTATGCACACTCCAATTGGGCTGTTCATTATTGCCATGGTTAAAGTACACGCCGTTGATCACCCGCTGCCATTCACCTATTGGCACACCATAACTGTCACAGGGGCAAACATAGCGGCAAAAGCTGATCTCCTTGGGCAAGTGCTCAACCACATCACGGTGAAAAACAAATAATACGGTTTTATGTAGCTCGCGGTGTGGTGCCACAACTGGCTTGCCAATCACTTGGCCCATGGCATTAAGTGGGCGCACAAACATCGGCAAGATCAGTTCAATCGCCAAACGGTTACGCAGTTCAGGAAAAGCGGCGCAGGCCTCGGCGACACAGGCCTGTGAAAAGCTGTCGGTAAATTCAATCATAATGGGCTCCTTGAATTGGCGTGGCAGGTTTAAACGCAGGCTAGAGTAAACCGCGTTCAGCAAAGGAAACTGGAATGCGGCCAACCACAATATGGTCGAGCACACGCACATCGATAAGGGCTAGTGCATCGGTTAACCGTTTAGTGATGTTCTTATCTGCAGATGAAGGCTCAGATTCGCCGGATGGATGGTTATGGGCAAAAATCACCGCTGCCGCATTGACGGCCAACACCGCCTTAACCACTTCTCGGGGATAAACACTGGCAGCATCTAAAGTGCCAAAGAATAACTCTTTAAACTCGAGTAATTGATGCTGATTATCGAGCAGCATCACCGCAAACACCTCCCGCTCATAACTGGCTAGTTTGTAAGTTAAAAAATCCTTAGTGGCTTGAGGGTTGGTGTAGGCGTCCTTCTTTACATAGCGTTCGGCAATGATATTGGCGGCAGAGGCGAGGATGACGTCATCCGATGGTGGCCATAGCGTCACAGGTCGAATGGTTGTACAGGTGTGCATAGGTTTTGTTGACATATCAGGCTCCTTGAAAGCGTTAATGGGCTTATGCACAAGAGTGATATATAGCTAAAAAAAGTTCGAAACAGACATAAAAGCCAAGGTGCTTGTGGGCACCTTGGCTTTGTGAGGATATGAATAAACTAGGCTACATACCTTTGTTTTTCGCCCAGTCGTAACCAGCAATCACGCCGAGAATAAATAACTCAGCCATTGGCCTATTCATGAGCAGGCTAAACATAGTCCTTCTCCTTTAAGCTGCGGTAAATTCCAACGCCAAGCATAAAGCCGGCGATAAATGCGATAGGCATAAAGCCCCCTTAGTTTAAATAGATAGATTGGCCACTTGGTTGCAATCGCTTCTTGTGGCGGGATGTGACAGTAATGGGTTACTACATGTCATTGATATAGATATGAAAAATGTTGGAGACCGCCAAATTTCACAGTTAAAGATAACCGCCACGCCTCATGGTTTGAACTAAACCAGAGGATTCAAAAAATGAGATTAATCAGACTAAAAGAAGTTATCGATTGCACAGGTCTTGCCCGTTCAACCATCTACAAATACATCGATGAAGGTACTTTCCCTAAGTCGGTCTCACTAGGCGATAGAGCTGTCGCATGGGTAGAAAGTGAAGTTCAGGAGTGGATATTGGAAAGGATCGCGCAGAGGGATGGTGCGGTGACAGAATGCCTTTAATAAACGGCATAAAAAAGGTGAAGGCTAGTGAAAGCCTTCACCTCATCAAGTTAATTGAGTTTATTTATCAGATTTCGCTAGATAGCAAAGCCAAAAGAAAACTAAAGCTGTTAATTAACACAACTTACTAGTTCACAGTAATCGAGGTGTAGACAAGACTCTGTAAAATTAAGGAGTTATACTGGGCCAGTCTGATTACTTACAAACAAGGATTGTCCAGTGTTCAATGAAGATTCTCGCGTTAAAATCCCTACCATACTTCACCTGATGCGCCTGGGTTATCAGTACTTATCGCTAAAAGATCACTCTTGGGACCTGGATACCAACATCTTTCCCGAGTTATTTAAAAAAGCAATCTCCAAGATAAACCAAGGCATCGAAGAAGACGAAGCAAGACGTCTGCTCAACGATGTTAAGTTGCTACTGGATAACGAAGATTTAGGTCGCGCCTTTTTCGAGCGCCTTTCAGAGCGTTCAAATATCAAGCTTATCGATTTTGAGAACTTCAATAACAATAGTTTCCATGTGGTCACAGAACTGACTTGTAAGAACGGTGATGAAGAGTTTCGCCCAGATATTACTTTGTTGATTAACGGTATGCCGTTGGTATTTATTGAGGTGAAAAAGCCGAATAACCGAGAGGGGATTTTGGCTGAACGAGACCGTATCAATAAACGCTTTCAGAACTCTAAGTTTAAGCGCTTTGCCAATATCACCCAGTTTATGATTTTCTCCAATAACATGGAGTACGATGAGGGCGAACCAGAACCTATACAAGGAGCCTTTTACGCTAGCAGTTCATACCACAAACCTGTATTCAATTACTTCCGCGAAGAAGAGGTGTTAAACCTCACTGCATTATTGAAGCCTATATCGGATGAAGATGAGCTAAGAGTATTAAAAGACAATAACCTAGAAGTGATCCGCAGTAATCCTGAATTTCAAACGAACAAACAGCCCGAACGTCCAACCAATCGTATCTGTAGTTCTTTGGTCAGTCGTGATCGCTTAGCCTTTATTCTTCGCTATGCACTGACGTATGTGTCTGAGTCCGACGGTTTACAAAAGCACATTATGCGTTACCCGCAGTTGTTTGCCACCAAAGCGATTGAAGATAAGCTCAACACAGGTGTTAAAAAAGGCATTATTTGGCACACCCAGGGCAGTGGGAAAACTGCACTCACATTTTACAACGTGCGATTTTTAACTGACTACTTCCAACGCCAACAGGTGATCCCTAAGTTTTACTTTATCGTCGATAGGTTAGACTTGTTACAACAAGCACTACGTGAATTTACAGCTCGCGGTCTTACGGTATATACAGTGAATTCACGGGAAGAATTTGCACGCGATATCAAAGCGACGCAAGTCATCCACAATCATTCTGGTAAGCCAGAAATCACAGTAGTGAATATCCAAAAATTTGAAGATGATCCTGATGTAGTTAGCACCAAAGACTACAACGTTGCGATACAGCGCGTGTACTTTTTAGACGAAGTGCACCGCAGCTATAACCCCAAAGGCAGTTTTTTGGCCAACCTAAGTCAATCAGACAGCAACGCCATTAAAATCGGCTTAACCGGTACGCCGTTATTGGGGGATGACTACAACTCCCGCGCTTTGTTTGGTGATTACATTCACAAGTACTACTACAACGCATCCATTGCCGACGGCTATACCTTGCGCTTAATTCGTGAAGAAATCAGCACCCAATACAAAATCGAACTGCAAAAAGCCCTAGAAGAAGCCGAAGTGAAAATGGGCGATGTCGATCGTAAAAAAATCTATGCACACCCAAGCTTTGTTGAGCCCATGCTGACTTACATTGTGACCGACTTTGAAAAGAGCCGTAGTGCACTAAACGATGCAACGATTGGCGGCATGGTCATTTGCGATAGCTCAGACCAAGCCAAGCAAATGTTTGAGATTTTCAATGCAGTGTATGCCCAAACACCTGTTTTACCGCAAAGCGTTAATACACCATTAGAAGTCGCCGAGCCTGCGCCAACGGCTTATGTCGAATCGGTTAAACAAGCGCAAAAGGTAAAAAATGCCGCATTGATCCTGCACGATATCGGCAGCAAAGAAGAGCGTAAAAACTGGGTAGAAGATTTTAAGGCAGGCAAAATCGACTTCTTGTTTGTGTACAACATGCTACTCACCGGCTTTGATGCCAAACGCCTGAAAAAGCTCTATCTTGGTCGGGTGATCCGCAAACACAACTTGCTGCAAGCACTGACGCGGGTAAACCGCACTTACAAAGATTTCCGTTACGGCTATGTAGTCGATTTTGCTGACATCAGTAAAGAGTTCGATGCCACCAACAAAGCCTATTTCGACGAACTACAGTCGGAGCTTGGCGATGAGATGGAGCACTACTCACAGCTGTTTAAATCTCAGGAAGAGATCAAGCAAGAAATTGAGCACATCAAGGACGTACTGTTTCGTTTTGATACCGACAACATGGAAGAGTTTTGCAACCAGATCAGCCAAATTCAAGACCGCGATACTGTACTGGCATTAAAAAAAGCCCTAGCCGATGCGCGTAGCCTGTATAATCTCATCCGCTTACAAGGTGATTATGAGAGTCTGGCTGAGCTAGATTTTGCCAAGCTCAATGTGCTATTTCGAGTTACCAGCGATAGACTAGATATGCTGAACCTTGCCAACTCAATACAAGATGGCGCTGACATTGGTAACTTGCTCAATAGAGCTCTAGAGGATGTAATTTTTACATTCACCAAAATCGGCGAAGAAGAGCTGGTATTGGCCGACAAGCTCAAAAACACCCTGCGTCAAACTCGCGAAGCATTGGCCAGCAACTTTGATCAGCAAGACCCGCAGTTTGTCAGCTTAAAAGAAGAGTTAGAGCGCTTGTTTAAGAAGAAAAACCTCAGTGAAGTCACCCAAAATGAAATGAATGCCAATATCGACGCGCTGAATAAAATTCACGACCGCGTCAAAGAGCTGAACCGCCAAAACAACCAATTAAGGCAAAAATACCTAGGCGATGCCAAATACACCCGTATTCACAAACGCTTGCAAGAGCGCCAGCAAAGCCAAAGCGACATCAGCGAGTCAGAGCGTAAAATTTTTGAGGCACTGGCGGGCGTAAAGCAAGACGCCGACGAGCAAGTGCTCAACAACAGCCAAGTGCTGGATAACGAAAGTTACTTTGAACGCCAAATGATGCCGCTGGTGATTGGCCGCTTTATGAAAGAACAAAATATCAAACTCAACGCCGACGCCTCGCGTTACATTAACCACCTCGTCGTCGCAGAATATTTAAAAGAATTTAATACCGGCAGCCAAGCGTGGTAACGCTGGTAGAACTGATTAGGAAGTAAAAACCAAATGGTTGAATTAGAATTTCAGCAAAAAACCAAAACCCTCATTGATAGCTTAAAAAGCATTTGTGCTAACTATGGGTTAGGGAACGACGGTAACGAATTTAAAATCATTACCCAAATTTTCTTGTACAAGTTTTTAAACGACAAGTTTGCCTTTGAAGCCAAAAAGCTCGACGACACCATCGCCAAAGCCGACAAGTGGGAAGAAGCGCTAGTAGCCATGAGCGAAGACGACCTCGACATGCTGCAACTGCAAATGGGCGGCGATACAGCGCGGCTAAAGCCACAGCACTTTATTAGCTACTTGTTTAGTCAACAAAACGCGCCCGACTTTGCCAAACTGTTTGACGATACCCTTATCGACATTGCCATCACCAATAACGAGGTGTTCGCAGTAAAAACCGATGGTGGCGCAAAAGTGGTGCTGTTCGACCGTATCAGCCAGTATATTGCAGACGAGTCAAAGCGTGATGCCTTCTGCCGAGCCATTATCAATAAGCTGGTGGAATTCAGCTTCGAGCGAATCTTCACTCAAAAATTCGACTTTTACGCCACCATCTTTGAATACTTGATCAAAGACTACAACAGCAACGCCGGCGGCAAATACGCCGAATATTTCACCCCCCATGCGGTGGCGCGCATTATGGCGGAAATTTTAGTGCCACAAGCTGAGCGAGGCACAGTACGAAATGTTGCCTGTTACGACCCATCGGCGGGATCAGGTACTTTGCTTATGAACGTGGCCCATGCCATTGGTGAAAACCGCTGTAGCATTTACACCCAAGATATTTCGCAAAAATCATCCAACCTGCTGCGTTTAAACTTGATCTTAAATAACTTGGTGCATTCTATTCCCAATGTGATCCAAGGTAATACGGTATTACATCCCTATCATAAAGACGGAAAAGAACTTAAACGCTTTGACTATATTGTCTCTAACCCACCATTTAAGCTCGATTTTAGCGACTATAGGGATGAACTCGACAGTAAAGTAAACAAGGAACGCTTCTTTGCGGGTATACCCAAAGCTCCACCTAAAGATAAAGACAAAATGGCGATCTACTCGCTGTTTTTACAACACATCATTGCCTCACTTAAACTCAACGGCAAAGCGGCGGTCGTGGTACCTACTGGTTTTATAACCGCCCAAGCAGGTATCGACAAAAAAATCCGTGAGCATTTGGTGAAAAACAAAATGCTCGCGGGTGTGGTATCTATGCCTTCCAATATTTTTGCCACCACTGGCACTAACGTCTCGATCCTGTTTATTGACGCCAACAATAAAGGGAAGGTGGTGCTGATTGACGCTTCCAATCTGGGTGAGAAAATCAAAGACGGCAAAAACCAAAAAACCGTGCTGAGTTCTGATGAAGAACAACGCATTGTCGATGTGTTTAATTTTAAAGATGCTGAAGCTGACTTCTCGGTTGCGGTGGATTATGACGACATCGAAGCCAAAAACTACTCATTAAGTGCTGGTCAGTACTTTGATGTCAAAATCGAATACGTGGATATTACCCCAGAGCAATTTGCTGAAAAGATGCAGGGCTTTACCTGCAATTTAGATAGTTTGTTTGACCAGTCTCGTGAGTTGGAAACCGAGCTTAAAAAGCAGTTGGCGGGGTTGAAGTATGAGTAACCCAACGTGGCCAACAACTCCGCTTTCCAAGCTAACGTCTCGTATTGGAGACGGGATTCATGGTACTCCAGTATATTGTGAAAATGGTGGACATCCATTTGTAAACGGCAACAACCTGAAAAGTGGTGCAATAGAAATCTCAAAAGACACAAAGCGCGTTTCGCAAAAAGAGTATGAGAAATATTTTATTGAATTCGATGAAAAAACCCTTTTCTTGTCAATCAACGGTACCTTAGGGAATCTCGCGAAATACCAAGGCGAAGAGATGGTTCTTGGAAAAAGTGCTGCGTACATTAAATGTACAGATATTAATATTGATTTCTTGTATTACTATTTGCAGTTGAAAGAAGTCAAATCTCTGATGTGGAACGTCGCAACAGGTTCGACGATTAAGAATCTATCCTTGGCTTCTATTCGGAATATGGAAATTCCTACTCCACCGGAAGATGTGGCAAAGAAAATTGCTGATGTACTTTCAGCAATCGATAAAAAAATCGAACTCAACAACCGCATCAACGCCGAGCTGGAAGCCATGGCCAAAACCCTGTACGACTATTGGTTTGTACAGTTCGACTTTCCCGACGACTCGCCACAACGCAAAGGCAATCCCTACAAAACCGCTGGCGGTAAAATGGTCTACAACCCAACCCTAAAGCGCGAAATACCGGAGGGGTGGGAGGTTGCGCCTTTATCTTCAATTACTAGAGTAAGCAACGAGTCTATTAATCCCGCAGACTACCCCGAAAAACTATTTAAGCATTTCAGTATCCCCGTATTTGATGCAACAAATACTTTCGGTGTTGAGCGGGGAGATACTATTGGAAGTAACAAATTCACTGTTGAAGATACCGACTTGCTCGTATCAAAACTAAACCCTTGGTTTAACAGGGTTGTGTATGCAATGGCAGAGCCTGAACAGATTTGCTCAACTGAATTTGTTGTTTGGCGTTGTCCGAATGCCTCTATCAAAAACTTTATGTATATGATAGCAACATCCCCGCAATTTATTGCGCATTGCACTCAATCGGCGACAGGTACATCAAATAGCCATAAGCGTGTAAATCCAAACGTGATGATGCGATTTGATCAACCATTTAACTTGAAAGTCGCTGAAAAACTCGGACAACATTTAGAGCCAATATTAAAGCAACTGATTGTAAATCAGCGAGAAAATACAAAGCTAGCTTCGCTCCGCGACTGGCTACTCCCCATGCTAATGAACGGTCAGGTGACCGTAAAATGATAAACGCCGCGTTTCGAGTTTTACTCACTTTCAATGCCACATCACTACTGGTGATTATCTTTCTGGTACAAAAAGGCATCACGATGGGGCATCTTCTAGGTGGTGTCAATTATTTGGATTGGACGGTCACACTTCCGAACGCAGTGTCTTATTTGTTTTACTTGACTATCCCCGTTTTATCGACCGGCTTGAGCATTTGGCTGAGTAAATACTTAGGCAAAGATGAGTTTAAAGCGGGTGAAGTAGCCAGTATTGAACATGCGAACAACAGCTTTTTACCCAGTTACTTAGGTTACTTTTTTGTTGCTTTGAGTATTGGTAACTGGGAAACCCTGTGGTTTGTATATGGGGTGTTATTTGTGTTTACCTTCTTGTCGCAAGCGCTCTACTTTAACCCGTTGTTTTTATTATTCGGTTATGAGTTTTATAACATCACCACTCGCAATGGTACGGCAATTTTCCTGATTAGCCGAGAGCGCTATAAAAAGCCAGACGACATTAAAATACCCGTGGCGTATCGCATTAACAATTACACCTTCATAGAGCGAGGATAGTGATGGACCATATACTGGCACACATAAAAACAAGAGCAAAAAAACGCATTTTCAAATTGGTTTCGGATCAATCTCTTTTTGATGCCGTAACCGCCGATGTAACTGCCTGTGTGCCATACAACCCAGACCATAACCTCGATGAAGATGCATGGTTTAAAATTGAAGGATTTAGCAACCAAGCGTACTGTATTGACCTTTTGAAAAAAGACTACGATTCAAAAGACTATGATGATTTAACCAAAGAAAACTTCTCAAATATTGGCTATTTATTTGCTGTTCAGGGTGAGGATTTTTATTTTCAAAAAATTACTCCAAGCCTGTTTGTTAAGCGCAAAACATTGGTGTTTGGCGAAGCAGCAACCCTTGAACAAAGCCAAACCCGCTTGGTGATTAACGCCTTGCCGGATGCCGTGTACTTCAAGGCAGCCGATACCTTGATATTCAAAAACCTCGCTACGATATCGAGCATTTTTAAAGGCATCGATGAACTATACAAAGAAGCAACAAAGGAAGAGGTTGAACAGTTTTTGGATAAGTCGTTCATCGAACTGAGTAACGACTACAACGTCGAAACCGTTTCAAAACCTAACCGAAAACGTATTGGCCTTGCCATGGCGACGCTTGAGGCTATGTCTGACGATGATAAAACAAATATGCTCGATTACATCGATGGCTATTGTGGCGAGCAAAAATTAAGGTTTGATAAAGAAAATCAAAAGTTCGAAATATCCAATGACGAGGAGTTAAAACTGCTGCTTTACGGCATTGAACAACGTTTTTATACCACACCGTTTGGTCACGAAAAGCGGTTAGCTAATTCTGTAACGGCCATGGGGTGAAAAATGGTACCTGCACAGCCTAAAATTTATCATATTGTTCATGTCGATCGCTTAGCTTCCATTCTGGCTTCGAATGCGCTGCTTTGTGATGCTCAGATAATTGCCCAACAGGCCGCAGGTACTACGATAGGCATGAACACTATCAAACAGCGCCGTCTCAATGAGCTAACGTTGGATAGTTACCCTGATTTGTATGTTGGGCAATGTGTACCATTTTATTTCTGCCCGCGTTCGATCATGTTATACGTGATTCATAGGGCTGATAATGCTGAGTTAGTTTACCGAGGTGGTCAAGGGCCGATTATCCATCTTCAAGCAGATTTGCACGCTACGGTTCAATGGGCTCAGCAGCAAAGGCGTAGATGGGCGTTTACACTTTCAAATGCTGGCTCATACTATTTTGAAGATAGAAATGATCTCGCTCGGCTAAATGAGCTAGATTGGCAAGCGATTGAAGCAAGACAATGGCAAGGTTGCAAAGAAGGCAAGCAAGCTGAGTTTTTGATGGAACATAGTTTTCCTTGGCATTTAGTGGAGGAAATTGTTGTACAATCACCAATCATTCATCAGCAGGTAGTCAATACGTTGCAAAGAGTTGCACACAGACTACCTGTTCGAATTAACCCCAATTGGTATTACTGAGGAGGCCGTAAATATGATTGAAATTACTCATGGTGATATTTTACGTGCTGATACAGAAGCAATCGTAAATACAGTTAACTGTGTTGGCGTTATGGGCCGTGGTATCGCTTTGCAGTTTAAGAAAGCTTGGCCTGATAACTTTAAAGCTTACGCAGCAGCTTGTAACAGTAAAAATGTGCAACCTGGCAAAATGTTTATCTTTGAAACTGGGCAACTTGCAAATCCTCGCTTTATCGTTAACTTTCCAACAAAGCGTCATTGGCGAGGTGCAAGTCGAATTGAGGATATCGAGTCAGGTTTACTTGCTCTCGTTGAAGATATTCAAAGGCTTGGCATTAAGTCTATTGCCATCCCTCCATTAGGAGCTGGTTTAGGTGGATTAGATTGGCTGGTGGTACGTGAAAAAATCGAAACAGCAATGCTGCCATTAATTGATGTTAAAGTTTTGCTTTATGAACCATCAGGCGCTCCACAAAACGATAGAATAGCAAAGCAAAAAGAAGTGCCGAAGATGACGGCAGGCAGAGCGGTATTAATAGAGTTGATGCAGCGTTACCTGAAAGGTTTACTTGACCCAACGGTATCATTACTTGAAGTACATAAGCTTTTGTATTTTATGCAGGAAGCTGGAGAGCCGTTACGTTTAAACTATCAAAAGGCGCATTATGGGCCTTACGCTCAGAATCTACGTCATGTACTTAATGCTATTGAAGGGCACTTCATATCTGGCTATGCGGACGGTGGTGATAAGCCTGAAAAAGAGCTTCAACTCGTTCCTGGAGCTGTCAAAGAAGCACAAGAGTTCCTGGAGCAACATCCTGATACGCGTGAAAGATTTACAAAAGTATCTGAGCTAGTAGAAGGGTTTGAATCACCACTAGGCTTAGAACTTCTTGCAACCGTTCACTGGCTAAACAAGTATGAGCACGCAAGAAGCACTGAACAAGTCATTGAAAGTTTTCACTCTTGGAATACGAGAAAGCAGCAGTTTACGGCTAGACAAATCACTATCGCTGAAAAAGTGCTTGCTAGACAAGATTGGCTGAGTGCTTGAAAGTACTAAACAACATTAAGCCTCTTCATTGAGGCTTTTTTATGCACCAACGATATATTATGCAAAGTTTTTTGATAAGAGCTGCCTTACTGGGAAGGCCTGATTTAAACAAGGATGGCAAACATGAAATTAGGTGTACCTTTCGGACTGGATAAAACCACTGGCGAGTGGAAGGACGTTGCAGAGGTTGAGCGAGGTCTTGCCTGCGATTGCATTTGTCCTTCCTGTAAGTTGCCACTATCAGCTAAGCACGGTGATGAGCGGGATTGGCATTTTGCCCATCACACAAGGAATATCCTAAAGGAAGAAATTGTCGACTGCGAGTTTTCCTTTGAGGTGTCACTAAGAATGATGACGCATCAATTACTCCGAGAAGGCATATCTTTCAAGTTACCTGAATATGTAAAATCGGTAGTTGTGCCTAAGTCCTTACAAGAAAGAATTAAACCTGAAGTTAAGATATCAAAAGAGCAGTGTTTAAGGGCTATTGATGCCAAGCTTATTGTTGACGCAGATTTTTTCGGTCACAAGGTTGATGCTTTATTTGAATTCGAACAAGCATTTTTAGTCGTCTATTTGGTGTACCGAGGGCGTAAATTCCCACTTGAACGTCCGTTATTACGTGAGGCAAAAGCGGGTGCGATATTACTCGATATAGAAGGTTTAGCGCAGATTTTTTACCACCATCCGATGGCAGAGGCTGGAAAACTTGGCACAGCAAGAGCTCAGTTGTCAGGTTGGCTTCAAACGAGTACAGAAGCCAAACATTGGCTATATCATCCTCGGGAGGATGAGCGTCTTGATAAAAAAGATCAGCTTATAAATGATGCCTTGCATGGATTAGCAACTGGTAGTCATGTTTTGGTTATTCCACCACATCAACAACTTAAGTGCCAATGTATTGGTTGCGGCAAAATCTTTATAGGTATTCGTAATAGGGTTAACCCATGTCCGGACTGCCAAACACATCTTTATGTCGCAAATAGATAAGAAGATACAATTTTATACGTTGGTGACGGTATATTCCTCACTAAAGCCTTTCAAAAATGTATGTGCCGATGTGCCACAGGCAAGGCAAACCTGCTCAAGCTCTAAGATTTTGAGTTGACGTTCCCCGCTCTCGTACTTGGATACGAAACTTTGGGGCTTTCCTAATTTAAGAGCAAGTTCACTTTGATTGAACCCAGCCATTTTACGCATGGCTTTCAGTTCATTACGCAAAGCTTCTTCGCGATCCGACCATATTTTTTTCATGCTCGGATATTAGAGTAAGTTGCAAAATATCCCATTTTGGGATATTTTGTTTTTACATTAAATGAAGGAGTAGGAATGTATTAAAGTGATCAGGATAATTAAACAGTGTAATGCTCGGTACAGTATGGTTTGTGAGGATTGTGGTGCAACATTCTTGTCTGAGAGCCAGAATGCTCGATGCCCTCAGTGTGGTTCTTTGTCTACTCACTAAGGTTATTTGATAGTGGAATATATAAGTAAGGGGCTGCCATATGGCAGCCCCTTACTTATGTTGTAGCTTTAAATAAAGGAAAGAGCTAATTCATTGGGCTACAAGTCGCAAGTTTCTGGCATTATGCGCAAGGCTTACGTTTCCTTTAGCTGCATCCATGATGTACTCACTCCACCATGTCATCATCACTCGGCGGCGCTCAAGGTAAATACTGCGGTTATAGGCACTACGTACTTGGTTTTTATCCGTGTGAGCAAGGGCCGCCTCTATTACGTCAGGATTAAATCCTTGCTCATTGAGTGTAGTACTGGCAAGCGATCTAAAACCATGAGCGGTTGTTCTGTTCTTTAATCCCATCCGTACTAAAGCTGCATTGGCTGTTTGTACATTACAGTGAGTTTTTGGGTCTCTTTCTGCAGGAAAGATAAATTCTCTATGTCCTGAGATTGGTTTAATTGCTTGTAGTAGGGCTAATGTTTGTTCTGTTAGTGGGATCAAGTGATCTCGGCGCATTTTCATTCTTGTCGCAGGGATATGCCAAATACGCTCTTCAAAATTGATTTCATCCCAACGAGCAGCAGCCGCTTCGTTTGGGCGAGTCATGGTGTGTAGTTGCCATTCAATTAAAAAGCGGGTCACTTTTTTAATGCTTGCTTTGGCAATTTCTTGCATTAATTCGGGTAATTCACTTGGCTTCATAGCTGCTAAGTGTTCTTTGCGAGGCTTTTTGAAAATGGCCTTAATTCCTGACAATGGGTTTGCATGAATTAACCCTGTATTGACGGCATAGATCATAACTTCATTAAGCCTCTGCGCGAGTCGTTTTACCGTTTCTAAATTTCCCTTTGCTTCTATTGGTCTTAGGAATGTAATAACCATAGGGGCAGTAATTTGACTGATAGGAATGTCTTTTAGTGAAGGCAGTAGGTGACGTTTAAAGGAACGCCAGGTCGCTGCCGCGTGATCTTCTGTTATAGCGTCTTTTTTTTGATCAAACCATTCAGCGGAAATTCTGCCAAAAGTATGCTCGACTATGGCCGCTTTTGCTGCCATTTGCTCTTCTCTATGGGCTTTAGGGTCTGTGCCATGGGCAATAAGAGTTCGAGCTTCTTGTGCGAGCTTACGAGCTGATAATAGTGAGATATCAGGATAAGAGCCTAGGCTAAGGTTTTGGCGTTTTTTCGTTATTGGGTGTGAGTAGTTAAGTAGCCAGAGTTTCGAGCCATTTGGCTTAATTCTGATTTGTAGACCACTACCATCGGCAAGGTTGTATTCCTTATCTTTTGGTTTAGCAGTTTTGATCTCTGTATCAGATAGAGGTTTAGCAAGTCTTGCCATAACAACACCTTAGCACCAGTATTTTGTTGATACTCAGTGTTACTAAAATTAATACTTATATAAGGTATTGATTTGTAATAGATAACACCATTTTTAGTAACACCACGCTTTAAGGTTAAGTACTGGTGTTACTTCTGATGTTACTAAAAAGCACGGATGTTACCAACCATTATTGGACGTCTATGGACTGAAAATTAAGCTAAGTCATTGATTTTATTTTTCTTCAGGCAAGAAAAAAGACGTCCTGAGACGTCTTCGTTCTTATATTTGGTGGAGGCGGCGGGACTTGAACCCGCGTCCAGAACACCTACATCCAAGGCACTACATGCTTAGTCTCTCTTTTAATTAACCCGAATAAACTCCGAAAGACAGGATTTCATCGGGCGAGTCCGGTACTATTTCGCGGTTCACCCCCGGACGGAGTTCCCTCGCTATCAAATGTAGGATGACCATCTGTATACACTGCCCATTTGAGAGACCTGTGTCAGATGGCTAGCTAGCCTAAGCTGCTAGAGAGTAGTTAGAGTCGTTTGCAACTATAACGGTGCGGCTTTTTACGAGGCCAACCGCCCCTCGGCATGCTCCCAGGGTTTCGTGAATCCTGTCGAATCCAGAATCGCCCCCAAGAATTTGATTGTAACCCGTAGCACAATGATCACCTAGCATCATTTGCTTCAAGTTCAATCGTTTGTTCATTATCCGTGCGTTTTTTCTTTTTTCATCACGCGGGCTTTTTCAACTTCCCATTCACGCGCTTTAGTATCTTCGCGCTTATCGTGATCTTTCTTACCTTTACCTAGGCCAATTTCCACTTTCACCCATGCACCTTTACGCCAGTACATAGAGATTGGAATGATGGAGTAGCCTTGGCGCTCGACTAAGCCGGCCAGTTTATCAAGCTCTTTACGGCTGAGTAGCAGCTTTTTCAAACGTAGGGGATCGCAGACAACGTGTGTCGATGCCGTATTCAAGGGAATAATGGTGCAGCCATGCATAAAGGCTTCGCCATTTTTCAGGAATACGTAACAGTCGGACAAGTTGACCTTACCCATACGGATAGATTTCACTTCCCATCCCATAAGGGATAGGCCGGCTTCCATTTTCTCTTCGAAACGGTATTCGAAGGTTGCGCGCTTATTACGTGCGATAGTCGCAGGCGCGGCTTTGCTTGAATTTTTCTTTACCATAGTGGCGCCATTATACGCACGGTGAATCAATTTGGTATTGATATAAGGTTTTATTTAGTTAATTTCAAGCCTCTATCGTGTTATTGCTGGTTTTTTGAACGTGATTAGGGGTTGAGTATCAGCCTAAGTGTACAAGGGGTGCGTTTTTTACGTATCGTGATAAAATCCGTGCAAATTTTGATTGCTGGCCTAAGTTGTTTATTGCACGTGCGTTATTTTCGTGCGTTTGAGTTTGCTTAGGTCGCTGTGAATACGTTAGTGAAGAGTACTAAGTCCTATGCCGCAAATTTCTCGAAGTGTGTTAGTCCGTTTTAGTGCGATGCAAATGTATGACTTAGTGAATGATGTCGAGTCGTATAAGGAATTTTTACCCGGTTGTGTGGGTGGCAAAGTCTTAGAGTTTGATGGCAAGACTATGCTGGCATCTGTTGATGTGAGTAAAGCGGGGATCCGTAAGACATTTACGACTCGCAACCAAGTGGTTCCTGGTAAGAGTATTGATTTAACATTGGAAAATGGGCCCTTTAAGCATTTATTGGGGCAGTGGCGTTTTACTGAGCTGACTGAAGAGGCTTGCAAGGTAGAATTCGAGCTGAGTTTTGAGTTTTCAAGTTCGTTAGCCGATATGGCCTTTGGTAAAGTGTTTAATGATCTTATGGTATCAATGGTGACGGCATTTACGAGTCGCGCTAAGGTGATTTACAGTGACAAATGAGACAGATAAGTTTGTAGTTGATGTGGTTTATGCCTTGCCTACACAGCAAAAAGTGATTTCGGTGAATGTGAATCCCGGCACGTCAGCGATTGAGGTGGTGCGTTTAAGTAACATTGTAAGCTTTTTTCCTGAGATCGATTTAGACACGGTTAAGCTCGGTGTGTTTAGTAATGTGATTAAGCATGACCAAGTGATTTTACCGGGGCAAAGGGTTGAGATTTATCGTCCTTTGATTGCTGATCCTAAGGATGTGCGTCGTCGCCGAGCGGATAAAGCCAAAGATGAAGGCCGCGCGAATAAAGTCACGGGCGGACGGGCTTAATACGGTTGGTATAACGACTGACGTCAGTTTGACATCATTGCTCAATAAAAAAGCGCCCTTGGGCGCTTTTTATATTTCATCGACGGAGAAGAGCATAAGCAAAGTTTAGGATATTACTTAATTGGTTTTTGAACTTGCGCTTCTGTTTGGTTTTCTTTTACTAAAGGTTTGGCATCTGGACGCTGTGCAGGAATTTGTGGCACTAGCTCAGTTTTATTACCCGTAGGTAAACTGCTCTGCTCGAGCGGCGTATCAAATTCTTTGCTTAGCTCATAATCGCCATTTACTGCGGTGAGTTTATCACCCGTAAAGTGCAAAATGAGTTCTTTATGCGTAATGCTGGCATCGCGTCCACTCTTGTAGTGATAGACGTAGTACCAAGTATCGTCGGCGAAACTATCACGTAATACCGGACGGCCGAGAATGTATTCGGCTTGTTCTTTGGTCATGTCAATGCGCAACTTTTCAACTTGTTGCGGTTCCATATAGTTACCCTGTGGGATGTCGGGCTTATAAATCAACCAATCGAACACACTACAAGCACTGAGCGAAACAGAGAGCGCCACAGCGCTCAGCAGGGTAAGACTTTGCTTTTTATTGATCATTGTATGCGCTACTTCTGAAAATCTGGCGGCCATAATACCCAAGCATTCCCCCTCATGACAAGGGCAATCGGGCTTTGCTGCCGTCATAGATCGAATTGTGTGACTTTTCGACCCGCGATGTTGGCTTTAGTTCTCAATCTGTAAGGATATTTATTACTGTAAATCACTTGGCAGCTGTTGGGGGGGGGTCAGCCTCTGAACCGTACTGCTTTACTGCTGACAGGATTGGAAAAAGGAAATGGGAGTTCGATTTCTTCTTTAAAGCCAAGCAATTAGTCAGGAAGTCGATAAACCGTTTAAGTGGCGATAACCATAGTAATCTTGCTTAAATCAGATTAAAGTTACCGATATGTTTTTATTATGTTCTTGCGCTGTAGCTTTGGTTATGGGTTTGCAGTGTTTGAAATAAAATATTGGGATAGATGCTTTGGGTTCTTTAGTTTGCGTAGGCACGGGTTTACAGCTGGCCGGACAAATCAGTGTGATGAGTCGCAGTTATATTGAGCACGCCGATGTGGTGTTTTCACTCCTGCCCGATGGCTTTTCGCAGCGTTGGATCCAGAAAATTAATCCTAATGTCATCAATTTGCAGCCGTTTTATGCTCAAGATGGCGAAGTAAAAAATCGCCGTGAGACCTATGAGCAGATGGTGAGTGCGATTTTGGACGCCGTGAGGGCTGGTAAAAAAACAGTTTGCGCGCTTTATGGTCACCCCGGTGTGTTTGCTTGCGTGTCCCACTTAGCGATTAAACAGGCGAGGGCAGAGGGGTTTGTTGCAAAGATGGAGCCTGGGATATCGGCCGAGGCGTGTTTGTGGGCAGATTTAGGTATAGATCCTGGTAAGTCAGGACATCAAAGTTTTGAAGCTAGCCAGTTTATGTTTTTTAATCATGTGCCCGATCCGACAACTCATTTGTTGTTATGGCAAATTGCTATTGCTGGCGAACATACCTTAACTCAGTTTCATACTACGAGTGATAGGCTGCAGATTTTGGTTGAACAACTGCATCAATGGTATCCACTGGATCATCAAGTGGTGATCTACGAGGCTGCAAATTTACCCATTCAAGCCCCTAGAATTGAGTATTTGCCGTTGAGTAAGCTGCCAGAGGCAAACTTGTCTCCCATCAGTACGTTACTGATCCCGCCAGCAAAAAAACTCGAATACAACTATGCTATTTTAACCAAATTAGGTATTAGGCCTGAAGATTTAGGCTAATTGCGAGAGTCGTACTTCTGAGTTGAATTCGGAAGTCATCATTAAAATAAGGAAAAAGTATGTCTGCATTATCCGATTTTTTTACTCAGTTAGGCCAAAATGCACAGTTGATGCAAGCGTATCAACAGGACCCTGAGGCTGTAATGCGTGCCCATGGGTTAAGTGATGAAGAAATTGCAGCCGTCATGTCGGGAGACATGGGAAAGCTGAAAAGTTTGAGTGGGGAGGGGGATTATCAGTCCTACTTAGTTATTTCCCATGGTAACGGTGAGTAATTGAAACTCCTGCACGCTTTTTTGTGGTTATGTTTGGGCATATTTTGTATGCCCTTAATGGCTGCAACTATCAATTTTGATGAGGCG
The DNA here is from genome assembly GCF_052850535.1 of Shewanella sp. 1180_01. Classification (NCBI taxonomy): domain Bacteria; kingdom Pseudomonadati; phylum Pseudomonadota; class Gammaproteobacteria; order Alteromonadales; family Shewanellaceae; genus Shewanella; species Shewanella sp. 1180_01. The sequence goes on along the minus strand of NZ_VXCT01000012.1, from coordinate 44,625 downwards.
TTAGCAGAGCTGGAGCAACTACAACATACCGATCTACCCAGTGCTATTACTAAGCTTCATGAGCTTGAAGCTGATTTCGAGCATATGACGCGCTTTCAACAAGGGCGCTTATTAGTATTTAAAGGGACTTCATTTATTTATTCAGGTCAATATCAAGAAGCCCTAGTGACTTTAATTCAATCTGAAAATTTAGTTCAAAATAGCGATTATTTATTTTCTGCCTATAGCTACGAGGCAACGGCTTACATAGCCTTACGGAATTTTAAAAATGCATTCATGGTAATGAGTAAGAGCCTAGCCTTAATCAATAGGATAGAAAGCATTGATATTAAGCGAGCCTCATATTTGCGTTTAGCCAGTTTATATAGTGCTATGAGTGTTACGGATGAGGTTGGTACTTATGCAAGCAAAGCTTTGTCTCTCGCTTCCGAACATGACGTAAAAGATATTTGTACCGCAAAATTATATTTATCAGTTTATCAGTTAGAGCTTGAAGCATATGACAAAGCGTTTGATGCTTTTCAATCCACTCGTCGTTTTTGTGAGGCCAATGGATACCCATTGATTTCATTCATAGCATTGAAAGGGATGGGGGAGTCTAAGTTAAGATTACAGGAGTACTCAACTTCAGTCCCCTTGCTCTTGAGTGCTTTAAAGGGATACGAGTCTTTTAATTTCCAACTTGAGATTAATAGTACGCATGCTTTATTAGCTGAAACATATTTAGCGCTGAAAAGTTATGCTAAGACCACTGAACATGCGCAATATGTTGCGAACTTACCTGATGATACTAGTTATACCGCTCTTAAACATGCTGTATTTAAAGTACTTGCAGAGCAAAGTGCGGAAAATGCTCAATTTGAAAAAGCCTATGAATATTCGAAAAAAGAGCAGTATTACAATCAGCTGATGTTTGATGAAGCGAAAATGAAAACGTTAGCGTATCAGGCGGCAAAGTTTAATGCTGATGAACAGTCACGTGAAATTAATTTATTGAATAAGGAGCGTGAACTGTATGTCGCTCAGCAAACGGTAAAAGAGCGCGAATACACCAATATGCTGATGTTTGTCACTATTCTAGTAGGCGGACTGTTCTTCCTCGGGATTTTGTTAGCTGTAGGCCAGATGCAGAAACGCAAGTTTATGCGTATGGCGAGAATGGATGCATTAACAGGCATCTTGAATCGCGGTGCAGGGCAAGAATTAGGGGAAAACCTTTTTGTGCAAGCCACGGCCCGCGGTGGGGATTTCTGTGTCATTTTATTTGATTTGGATTTCTTCAAACGTATCAACGATTCTTTTGGCCATGGAACTGGCGATTGGGCGCTTAAAAAGGTGGTCGATTCCCTTAAATCCCATATCCGAAATGGTGATGTTTTTGCTCGTATCGGCGGTGAGGAGTTTGCGATTTTATTACCCTATGCCGATGAAGAGAAAGGCATGGAAGTGGCGGAGCAGTGCCGAGCCCGTATCGAGGCCATTGATACCCAACATTCAGGACATAAGTTCGTCATTACGGCGAGTTTTGGCGTGAGCGGTTTAATGGCTGATGATCTGAGTTTAGACCCATTATTTCACCGAGCCGACATGGCGCTTTATGCCGCTAAGGCCAATGGCCGCAATGCCGTAGTACGCTATTCTGACATCTTAAAATGTGACAAGCAGGCAACTGATTTACGGCGTCATATCGCATCGCCCTCGGTGTAATGTAAGCCGAGTGAACATTTATTCTCATCCTGAGTTGGCAAAGTCCTTAATGGTTTTTATCGTTGCTTCATTTTTTCTCGTTTTGGGTTTTGCCGCCACTAACAAAAAATGCGATAACAGTCTAAGGCGTCTCTGAACGCTCTTTTACTTTGCTTTGTTGCTCCAGTTGATTTCCCCCTCGCTTAAGTGTTTTTCGTACCAAAAATTTCTCATTTTTAATGAATTGCCTTGACCTTGTTAATAAATAAATGGGATATCATAGTTGTTAATTCGCCGAGCTGCGGCGGGGCAAATATATATGGAACACTGCGCATTCCTTTTTCCGTTGGAGCCTTCATGGAACAGTCGAGTTTACTCACGTCGGTGCTGCTATTTTTATTGGCGGCGGTTATTTTTGTTCCTTTAGGTAAACGTTTTGGCGCTGGCCCGATCCTTTCCTATCTAGCTGCTGGCATCATTTTAGGCCCTGGTGGCATGGCCTTAGTTTCTGATCCTGCTGCTGTGTTGCATTTTGCCGAGTTAGGTGTAGTGCTGATGTTGTTTGTGCTGGGACTCGAATTAAATCCAAGTAAATTATGGGAACTTCGCAGTGCTATCTTTGGTTTAGGCAGTGGTCAGTTGTTGTTGTCATGGGCTGCGATTGGTGGTTTAGCTTGGGGCTTTGGCTTGTCTGTTGACGCAGCTTTAGTGGTTGGCGCCGCGCTATCTTTATCATCGACAGCCTTTGCTGTGCAGTTAATGAGTGAACATAGGTTGCTCACAACCCCACTCGGGCGTGATGCCTTTGGTGTCTTGTTAATGCAAGATCTTGCCGTTATCCCTATGTTGCTGCTGACGGCATATTTGGCGCCTAATTCGGCGCAGATTGAGCATCATGCCGTGCCTTGGTACTGGACGTGTCTAGCCCTAGTAGGGTTTGTGTTAGTGGGCAAATACTTACTGCCAAAACTCCTTAAGTTAGTTGCAAGCAGCGGGGTGCGTGAAGTACTCACCGCCTTTGCGTTACTGCTCGTGATGGGCAGCGCCGAGTTAATGGAATGGCTTGGACTCTCTGCGGGTATGGGGGCATTTTTGGCGGGTATTATGCTCGCAAACTCAAGTTATCGACATCAACTTGAAACCGACATCGAACCCTTTAAAGGCTTATTGCTTGGGCTGTTTTTCATGGCGGTCGGTATGAGTATGGATTTGAAATTATTGATATCAGATCCGTTACTTATCTTAGGTATTTTAATGGCGATGTTGCTGATTAAAACCTTTGTGCTGATGGTGCTGGGCCGCATTCGGCACCACAAATGGCGACCGAGTATTGCATTGGGGTTGATCCTTGCAGAAGGCGGTGAATTTGCCTTTGTGCTGTTATCTCAGGCGCAGTTATCTGGCATTGTCGGCGATAAAATCGCGCAAGTGTTAGTGCTGGCGATTGGTTTGTCTATGGCGGTGACGCCGATATTGTTTACCCTGTTTCGCGCGACTAAGGCCAAGGTGGTGGACACTCGCCTGCCAGATACAATTAATGTCACTGAATCGGAAGTGGTGATTGCCGGTTTTGGCCGAGTAGGCCAGATAACCGGGCGTATTTTGGCCTCATCAGGTATCCCTTTTGTCGCATTGGATAAGGATGCGAGCCATGTGGATGTGATTCGCAAATATGGCGGTGAGGTCTATTTTGGTGATGCCAGACGCTTAGACATGTTAATGTCGGCGGGGATCGCGCGCTCGCGTTTGTTATTGCTGGCTGTTGACAGTGTTGAGGATTCCATCGAAATCGCCCAGCAAGTGAAAACCCATTTTCCCCATATCCACATAGTCGCGCGGGCAAGGGATCGTAACCATGCTTATCGTTTAATGAGCCTTGGGGTGACAGATGTCTTTCGTGAGACCTTTGGCTCGGCGCTCTCGGCCAGTGAGAAGATCCTCCAAGGTTTAGGTCTATCTCAGGTACAAGCCAACGAACGGGTAAAAATCTTTGCTGAGCATGATAAGAAACTGGTGATTGCCAGTGCAGCTCATCAAAATGATTTAGCGACGTTAATCAATCTATCGAATAAGGGGAAGGCAGAGTTGGAATCCCTTATGCGCGGTGATAGGGAGAATGTCAGTTAATACGCTGGGTATCATTTGCCATTCTCAATTGAGGATTTAGATGTCAAAAGAGAGCATAAATGCTCTCTTTTTTGTTGGAAACATATCGACTTTCGCGCTGCAGTTTAGCGCTTAAATCTATTTAGCGCTCAAAAACTATAGCTGTATTGCAGTTTGACGTTGCGTTCTTCACCCGGCATACCGCCTAAGAACATCGCTTTACTGTAATAGTCTTTATTGAATAGATTATTGATATTAAGCTGGATTTTCCAAGAATCAGTGCTGTAACTCACCGCCGAGTCAACGACGGTATAGCTAGGCACGTAACCGTCTGGAATACCAAATGAGCTAGAGTGCGTGCTGCGATCATCGACAAATTTAGCACCAAGGCTTAATTCGATTGGGCTTGATAAGCTAAACCAATCGGCGCCATAGGTCACCCAAGCACTGGCTGTGACATAAGGTACGCCTTTTTGTCGGCTATTGTAGGTTAAAGTATTTGGATTTTGTTTATCCCTTGCATCTTGGTACATGCCGTTGAGGTTAACGCGCCATTGATCATTAAGATGGGCATTGAGATCGAGTTCAACTCCCTGAGTATCTTCGCTACCATCGTAAAAATACACGGGTACTTCTGGTCCTGATACGCCTACTTTATATTCTTCATTCGTATAAGGCACATTGGTTCGTGAGCTTTTAAAGAGCACCAATGATGCGAGCATTTGATCATCAAAGGCTTTAAAGCGCATACCCAGATCATTGCTTACCGATTCTGAATCTTCACGGTCAGTATTTTTGCCGGTCACAGAGTCTAATATACTGTAAGCCGTGCGCCCCTTTGAGTGGTTCACAAAGAAAGATAAATCGTCCGTTGGCATATAAGTTAAACCTAGATTATAGGTGATGCCGTTATCCGTAGTGTCCTCTTCCTGCGTCGCAGCAGCTTGACTTGTACTATAGCGTTCATCGACACCTAAATGTTCATAACTTTGTTTTATCTCGTTAAATGCGACACCTACACGTGTGGTGAAGCCATGTCCTAAATATCCCACGTGTTGTACGCCTAAACCCCAAGCGCTGACCTTTTTGTCATAGTTCGCGGTCTTGAGTGGGTCATAGTCTTCAAACTTACCTGTGCCCCAATTAGGATTACGGATGTCGTAAATATAAGGCAGGGAACCTTGATAAGTAATTTCTCCATCCTTATTTTTATAGATTTGATCGGCATCGAAGATAGAATATTGCTGGAAACGAATATTACGGTCTTCATAGTTGGCATTGACCAATAATTCATTGTCTATATTGCCAATTTGGAAGTCATAACGTAGATCGGCAAAGTACTGCCAAGACGTTTCGTCGGCATCGACTTTACGGTATTCCTGACGTCTTGCAGCAAAAGGATAAAGTACGCCATTTTCAACTAATGGTGATCTAGGCTCTTCGTTAATCACGTCGGTAAGAACGTTTTTAATCTTGATGTTACGCTTCCAATAGACGTAGTTATAGGCACCAGTTTGGCGGGCGAAACCTGACGTGTAGTCGCGATACTGCAATTGTTGATTGAGGAACAAATTGTCAGTGAAATAGATATTATGGGTCAGTTTAAATCTTAACTCTTCACCCTCATTGTCCTTCGCCATGGGTGAAATCAGCCCTGCATCACCAAACGAATAGGGGGTTAAGCCGTCAGCGCCCGACAACGAGGCCGCTAACTGCTGACGCTGTGCATCGGTGAGTTGTAGACCATTACCGTTGGGATCATTAACCAGATCTTGCCACGTGACCTCGCCCGCGCTCTTACCGCCGACAGATTCTGCATTGTAAATCCGAATCGGGTGACCAATTGAATCAACGGCAATAGCATCTTTTATGTAAGCACCTGAAAGCATTAAATCTTGGCTATCACTTAATACCCATTTTAAGGCGCCATAGATTTCGTCTCTGTCTGTACCGATATCGCGATACCCATCACTGCGGCCAGATTTGGCGACTAAACGGTAGGCGACATCATCGCTCAGGCCGCCCGTGCTATCCAGAGCAAGGGAGTAGGTGTCCCATTGGCCCATTTCGGCGCTGAACTTATGCTTTGACTCAAACTGCGGTTTCTTTTCAATCAAATTGATCACGCCGCCAGCACTTCCCATGCCATAGAGTCCAGTCGCTGGGCCTTTTAATACCTCAACGGATTCAACGTTGGTTAAAGAGCGCGTAGGGTTGAAGGTATTTCCTAGGCCTGCACCGCCATACATACCGTCATAGGTGTAATTTGCGCCTAAACCACGGATGACTATGTTGTCACCAATGCCATAGTTATTTCCCGCTTGAGTTACGCCACTGATGTTACGGATCAAGTCCTGCAGATTATCTGTACCTTGGGTTTCGATCAGCTCTTGGTCAACAATCACTACAGCTGCTGGGGTTTCCATAAGAGACATGTCGGATTTAGTCGCCAGCCCTGAATTCTTCACTACTGAGTTCTGTCTGCCATAAACCGTGATGCGCTCAACGTTGGTTTCAGCATTTGCTGATGTCGAGTTGACTTCGGCGTGTGCGGTTTGTGATAAAACAGAAAGGCAGGCGAGTGCAGTTAGCGATAAACGAAATGGTTTCATTAATGGTTCCCCCAAATAAATAGGTCGCGAATAGTAATGATTTGCATTTAAGTTGGCAACAAATGTTTCAGTTGTTATTGTCGAAATGTGCAGTGCTGCCAATAAATGCTGCAAAAAGCATCTTTGTGAGCAAACCAGTAATGGGTTCTAGCAAGAGAGAAACGTCATAAAAGAGCGGGTTTACGCTCCATCCCGTTGTAATTTCAAATTTGTTTCATTTTTTTATAAAAAAGTGATTTATTTTTTGAGTTAACCATCACATCCCACCTTGTTGATCGGGAAACGCAACCTAGTGCTTAGCTGGTATTACACTTGGGTGTTATTGCGTTTACGTAAACGTCAAAATAAAACGGTCGTTTAAATTTGTGGTGGTGGTGGCAGTCATTATCATTATGATTTATATGAATTTAGCTTGCTTCCCTCTAGGTTAGTTCAAAACATTGGGTATTTTCTACTTAGGTCTAATAGGGTAAAAATACTGTATTTATATATTTACTATTAGTAATTTAATTACGTAAATAATTACTTTGCATGGGGGTTGGTAAAGTTGTCTGACAAGTTTCATTTAATTCAAACATTCCCAATGTAATTAAAATGTTTAATGCATTTTATATCATAGCGTTATGTTGTTTTTTGTTGCTTGGTCAGACCAATTTTAGCATGCTTTTTACTTAGGTTTGTGCCCATTTCTGTCAATCTTGGACTGTTGCAAATACAAACGTTTGTCGGTAAGTTTTAGTTCGAAACAAACATTTGATGGTTTTTTGGTGAGTTTATAAGCAGCTGTGATTGGGGATGCTACTGCTTTATATGTCAGCGTTAAGCCTGTGATAGTGGAGCCTCTTGGGAGGGCATCAAGATGACGGAACACACTTTGAGTGAACAGCAATTGAATTCGACACTGGGTAAAGCTACAGCAAACGCCACGCTTAATATTGTGGGTCGTGACATTCCAGGCCAAGAAGTCATCTTTACCGAAGGAGCTGTCGCCTTACTCGAATCCCTTTGTCGTGAATTTGCCGACGAAGTACCTGCCTTACTCGCTAAACGTAAAGATAAGCAAGCGCGTATCGATAAAGGATCATTACCCGACTTTCTGCCTGAAACCCGCGCTATTCGTGATGGTGCATGGCAAATTCGCGGTATTCCCGATGACTTGCTTGACCGCCGCGTAGAAATCACAGGTCCCGTTGAACGTAAGATGGTGATTAACGCACTCAACGCCAATGCCAAAGTGTTTATGGCCGATTTCGAAGACTCTTTAGCACCAAGCTGGGAAAAAGTCGTCGAAGGTCAAATCAATCTACGTGATGCCGTGCGTGGTGATATTGAGTACACAGCACCGGACACAGGTAAGCACTACAAATTAGGACCAAATCCGGCAGTGCTTATTTGCCGCGTTCGTGGTCTGCACCTTAAAGAAAAACACGTGCAGTTTAACGGCAAAGCGATTCCAGGCTCACTGTTTGATTTCGCACTGTATTTCTACCACAACTATCGCCAACTTTTGGCCAAGGGCAGTGGTCCATACTTTTATATTCCTAAGTTAGAAAGTCATATTGAAGCGCGCTGGTGGGCAAAAGTATTTGCTTTTGTTGAGGAAAGATTTTGTCTGCAAGCGGGCACGATTAAATGTACTTGCCTGATCGAGACGTTACCGGCCGTGTTCGAAATGGACGAAATCCTCTACGAGCTGCGTTCCAATATCGTCGCACTGAACTGTGGTCGCTGGGATTACATCTTCAGCTATATCAAAACATTAAAGCGTCATAGCGACCGAGTCTTACCGGATCGCCAAGCCGTCACTATGGATACGCCTTTCTTAAGCGCTTATTCAAGACTCTTGATTAAGACCTGCCACAAACGCGGTGCGTTAGCGATGGGCGGCATGGCGGCCTTTATTCCAGCCAAAGATCCGGTTCAGAACGAAGCGGTATTGCAGCGAGTTCGTCGAGATAAAGAGCTCGAGGCGCGTAACGGCCACGATGGCACTTGGGTGGCACACCCTGGTCTTGCCGATACCGCTATGGGTATTTTCAACGAATACATAGGTCAAGATCACTGTAATCAATTACATATCACCCGTGATGTAGACGCGCCAATCCTGGCTAGCGAACTGCTTAAAACTTGCGATGGTGAGCGCACTGAACAGGGGATGCGTCTGAACATTCGTATCGCACTGCAGTATTTAGAGGCGTGGATCAGCGGCAACGGTTGCGTACCTATTTACGGCTTAATGGAAGATGCAGCGACGGCTGAGATCTCTAGAGCCTCAATTTGGCAATGGATCCAACACGGTAAGTCGCTGTCAAACGGCAAACTCGTGACCAAGCAACTCTTTAAAGACATGTTGGTTGAAGAGCTGTCGAACGTGAAAAAAGAAGTGGGTAGCGACAGATTCACCCATGGCAAATTCACCCAAGCGGCGGTATTGCTCGAAGACATTACCACCTCCGACGAGCTGGTCGATTTCTTAACCTTACCCGGTTACGAAATGCTGACAGCCTAGGATGAACCCATTTGCTTGAACCGTTTTATATCAATCAGATTTAGCTGTGGCGGGGCTACCGCCAACCAAACAATTTAGCAGAGTGAAACTGGGGGGCAGTTTCATGATAGCTACAACATCAAAGAGAAAGGAGCGACACTATGACTAAGGCAACGACTCAGACTTCACGTCAAGAGCAGATTGATGCAATCAAGAGAGATTGGGCAGAAAACCCACGTTGGAAAAACGTGCGTCGTCCTTACACCGCGGAAGAAGTGGTTGCACTTCGCGGTTCAATCGTGCCTGAGAATACTATCGCTAAGCGTGGTGCGGCTAAGTTATGGGAACTGGTTAACGGCGGCGCTAAAAAAGGCTACGTGAATTCGCTCGGCGCGTTAACGGGTGGTCAAGCGGTACAACAGGCGAAAGCGGGTATCGAAGCGATTTACCTTTCAGGTTGGCAAGTGGCTGCCGATGCTAACTTAGCCGGCACTATGTACCCAGATCAATCTTTATACCCAGCCAACTCTGTGCCTGCTGTGGTGTCACGCATCAATAACTCTTTCCGCCGCGCAGACCAAATTCAGTGGGGCAATGGCGTTAATCCAGAAGATGAAAAATTTGTTGATTACTTCCTGCCAATCATTGCTGACGCAGAAGCGGGTTTTGGCGGCGTATTAAATGCCTTCGAACTGATGAAGTCGATGATCGACGCGGGCGCTGCCGGTGTTCACTTTGAAGATCAGTTAGCTTCTGTGAAGAAATGTGGTCACATGGGCGGCAAAGTATTAGTGCCAACCCAAGAAGCGGTACAAAAACTGGTTGCTGCACGTTTAGCGGCGGATGTGAGCGGTGTCGATACACTGGTTATCGCCCGTACCGATGCTAACGCGGCCGATTTGTTAACTTCAGATTGCGACCCATACGACCGTGATTTCGTGACCGGCGAGCGTACCAATGAGGGTTTCTACCGTGTGAAAGCCGGTCTTGACCAAGCTATTTCTCGCGGTCTGGCCTATGCCCCGTATGCGGATTTGATTTGGTGTGAAACCGCCAAGCCAGATTTAGAAGAAGCGCGTATTTTTGCTGAAGCGATCCATGCTCAGTACCCAGATCAACTGTTGGCGTATAACTGTTCGCCTTCGTTCAACTGGAAGAAAAATCTGGACGACGCCACTATCGCGCGCTTCCAACAAGCATTGTCAGACATGGGCTACAAGTACCAGTTCATCACTTTAGCCGGCATCCACAACATGTGGTACAACATGTTCGACCTCGCTTATGACTATGCTCGTGGCGAAGGTATGAAGCATTATGTTGAGAAAGTTCAAGAAGTTGAGTTTGCTGCAGCGAAGAAAGGTTACACCTTCGTCGCGCATCAACAGGAAGTGGGCACAGGTTATTTCGACCAAGTGACTACGGTTATTCAAGGTGGCCATTCATCAGTGACCGCACTGACAGGTTCTACCGAAGAAGAGCAGTTTTAAGCAGTAAGCAGCGCTTAGGATGGTCCATTGTGATTGTGGATCACTCCTCAGCACGCCTTATGCCGATGTGTGGTGAGGCGTGGTTAAAAACTCGAAATAGAGGGCAAGGGCGGACTGTGATGAGTTACCGACCTTGCAGCCTAAATCTCGAGTCGAGTATGAAAGAGTGTTACCCGTAAGCCTGTGTTTAGCTGCTCTGCAGCTGTTGTCCCCCGTGCAGTTCGCCTACATGTGCTGTGCGGGTTTTTAAGTCAAATTTTGTGACTTAACTTCCTACCCAGTAAGTTTTTGCTTGCCTTAGCTTGGCGACTCTATGAGTCGCTATTTTTTTGCTTATTGGTTCACTATTGCGCTGATTAATATGGTGCAACTCTGATGCGACTTGGTGCAGTAATCGGATTATTTTACAGCAGCTTATTGCTATCTCATTGTTATTTAATGGCTATCAATTGTGGCCTGAAAAATGCTCTGAATACAGTGGGAAGTTATAGCGCATTAAAGCTGATTGTTGGCATTCACATTGAGGTCACCGCCATGAAATATTACAGTCGCCGTTTAGTTAAGCCTGAACATTTAAATCCAGCAAATACATTGTTTGGCGGTCAGTTGCTCAGTTGGATAGACGAGGAGGCCGCTATTTTTGCTGCCTGCCAGATGAAGAGCACCAGCCATGTGACTAAGCTGATTTCTGAAATCAACTTTATGACGCCAGCGCATCAAGGAGATGTGATCGAGTTTGGTCTGGAGCTGGTGAGCCTCGGCCACAGTTCTATTACTGTCAGCTGCCAAGTGCGTAATAAGATGACGCAGGCGCCGGTGGTGAGCATAGATAAGATGGTGTTTGTGCATGTGAATGCCCAAGGATTGCCTGTGCCCCACGGTATTCGGGCGAATGCGGCTTAGTGGGCGCGGAGCTTGAAATGCGTGATGCTTAAAGTAGGTTATTTAAAATGTATAAGACGCTTAAAACAGACAGTGACGCCTAGGCGTCACTGTGATTAGTCTTTGGTTAAATCTTCTTTTACCGATTTGACGGCATCCCGCGAGGCATGACCTATGGCTTTGGTGGTGTCTCGAGTCGCGTGGCCTATCTCAGTGGTGACATCTTTAGTGGTTGTGCCGATAGCACGGCCTGCGTCCTTTAAATCCGCACAGGCGGATGTAGCGAGTAATAAAGGAATAATAATGAGCGTCGCTTTATTCATTGTGATGCTAATCCTCAATTTAAGTTCGTAACTCAATTTACTGAGCCCTGCCATTTCTACAGTGCCAAATAACATTCGGGACAATATAACAGATCTTGAGCTGAATCACGCTATGACACCATTATCTGCCGAGTCGTTGTCGTAATGTCGTTAGGCAAGTTTGAGCAAGACGTGTGGAACGGATAGGGCGAAATGACGTCGGAGTTTAAATTTTATGAATTCAGTAAATAAAAACGCCAGTGGCGTTTTGCGCACTGGCGTCTAAGGTCGCTAAATAATACTGCAAAGATTATTCGAGTTTGGCTAAGCGTTGTTGATAGTCTTCAATCAGGTGCTGCATGATTTCTTCCGGTGCGGCATCGTCACAGCAATCATCTAAAAAGATTTTAAAGGTGACTAGGGCATGGCCGTCATTTTTGAGTCTGTCACTCTGCATTGAGAAGTAAGCATCTTCATTTTCGGCTTTACGAACCACAAACTTATTTGTTTCGAAGGACTTATCCCCAGAAAGCTCGTGCCACTTAGTGATGCGATTTAACGCGATTTCACAGGACTGGTTCATTTCAATATGATTTAACCAAGTAACGGGATGTTCAGGATCTTTGTAATGTGGACATCTAACTGTGTAGTTATATACATGGGTGATTGCAGTCATAGCGTACCTACCTGTTCGAGGATATTGTTGCCATCATAGGCATCGTTTTTGAATTCGGTCAATCATTAATTAAGTCTATTTAGCCTTGATGTTTTTTGACGGAGAAGGATAGTTACTGCATGAAAATTAACCATTTACTTAATCTGTCATGTCTCTATTTAGCATGAGTTTTATGCCAATAACTTTGTGCTAGATCTCAGTTTTGGGTGAAGTTTCGCTTTTGCTGAATTACTGATTAATAAAGCAACAACTTGGTCGTCAGTAAGTCTTATTGAGTGTAAGTGATAAAAAGAGTGAACCGCGGAGTAAATAGGTTAATCAAGCTTTGATGGGCGTAATACGATTAAGTGGCAGTATAAGTTGTCGCAGAGGAAACGCAGAAGGCAGAATGGACAGAGGCCCATTCGTTAGAACGGGCCTCTCAGCTGGCTTCATCTTTTGCAGGGAAAAAGCGAACTGGGGCCATCTTATCGGATCTGTAACAGTCTGTAACCCACAGAGATCACGTTTTTTATATCATTTTGCTATGAATATTTGAGGTTCAGATCCTTTCTTCTTGAATATGCAGATTTGTGAGTGTTTTGTCAGTGCAAAGGTGCATAGACACTGAGTTTTATGTTGGTTTTTGTTACTCAATTTCTAAGATAGCAACTTGCCTCACCATCTTGTCGATACCGGTATAAAAAAGGCCCCAATAGTGCAGCGATATTCTGTGCACTATTGGAGCCCAAAACGCATTCATTGGAGGATGAAGTCGTGTTTATGCACTAGCAGGACAATGTACTGGTCAACCCAAACTGGACACTTTTACTTGAGAATTTTCAAACTCTACCGGTGACAGATCGTCATTAGCAGAATGCAGCCGCTCCAAGTTGTAATATTTCATGTAAGCAGTCACATCTTGCTTCATAAACTCCCTTGTTGGTTGATTAACTTTAAAAATCCAATCGTGTTTTAAGCTGCCAAAGAATCGCTCAACAACGGCATTATCCCAACACGCCCCCACATCACCCATGCTGGCTCGGATACCATAGCTCGATAGCAGCCTACCGAATTGCTTACTGGTATATTGCGAGCCTCGGTCACTGTGAAATACCAACCCTCTGGCCGGTTGTCGCAGGTTGTAGGCTTTTATTAATGCCTTAGATATCAAATCTGTGGTCATGCGTTTATCTATGTGCCATCCCACAATCCGGCGTGAATACAAATCCATCACCACTGCCAAATACATCCAGCCTTCACCCGTCTTTAAATAGGTCACGTCACCCGCCCAGACCTGATTAGCCGATACTGGATTAAAGTTCATGTTTAACAGGTTATCTGCCACTGCATCTGAGTGTTTCCGCTGCGTAGTCACCTTGTAAGCACGTCGCTGGGTTGCTTTGAGTCGAAGGCGGTACATAATTTTACGAACGAGATAGCGACCAACCTGGTAGCCTTCCTTGCGCAATTTTTTCACCATTTCACGATTCCCTAAGCTGCCTCGACTTTGCTTAAATAGCTGTCGAACAAGGCGATAAAGCTTCAGTGTTTCAAGGCTTATCACGTTTGCAGGGCGCTTATGCCAATCGTAATAACCTGATTTACTTACACTCATTACTCGACATAACAGTGCTACGGGAAACAGGTTGGATTGCCGTTTGATGAAACGAAATCTTACTTCATTTCTCTCGCAAAGAAGGCGCTGGCCTTTTTTAGAATTTCTTTCTCCATTCGTAATTCTTTGTTTTCTATACGTAATCGCCTTAGCTCATCACGCTCAGACTCTTCTAAGGTGATACCTTGTTGCAGGGCTTGGTGTTTTTCCTTCCAGTTGTAAAGCAGGCTCGTGCTAACTCCAAGAGACTTTGCCGCATCGGCAACGCTATAACCTTGTTCTAGCACCATCAAGACAGCTTCATCTTTAAATGCCTGGGGATAACTCTTATGTGATTTCTTCAGACTCATATCGACCTCTTAATTTATTGACCATACTGTCTCAAAATTAAGTGTCCGATGGGATTAGACCAGAACATGCCACTCGCACAGGCTTGCCATGTCATTCATCGACACTGTGAATAGAAACCTAGGGTTTCTGAGCTTATGAACGAGAGCCATGGACGGCGAACTGGCAGTTAAACAAGGATGTTGTTCAAGTCCTTCCTTTGGATGCTCGACCGCCCCGTCCATAGGGTGGACGATTATGCGTTACTTCCCCCTGACAGCACAGAAATTCTTTCTAAATCTCGACTCGGAAAGTCAGGATCTACATACACATACATACGACTTATTCTTTTTCCTTCAAACTCAAACACACTACAAAAACGACCAGTAGATACATTGTTGTCCGGCCAAGAGGTACCATCACTCATTACGCCGCCCTCCTGTCCTTCAACAATTACCTTGTTTCCAGCGGTTGTTATTTGAAAGCCGTCTATGTTGTGCCAGATACTTGTCAACGAGCTCCCAATCCTATTGCCAAACTCCACTAGGGCATCCTTTCCTTTCGCCTGTCCAAATTTAGGAAAGAAAAAATCAACATCCTCGGAAAATAGATCCAGATAACTAGGATCACCTGCATCTACTTTCTCGAAATACTTAACTACTAGCTCAACTAAATCATCTTTTTTCATAATTATTCCTACATCTATATTAGCTTTTACGCATAATGCCGCCAGCAGGGGCCGAAAAAACAGAGCGAAGCGGCAGTTTTTTCGGCCCTCTGGCTGGCCTTATTAAAAATTTTACCCTCCATCTGCTAGCTTCTTTAATTCTTCATATAAAGGCTGCCCACTTTTAGATGCGGAGTTTAATTGTATTTCCCGTTCTTGGTAATTGTGGTGGCCAAGTTCTTTGCAATGCTTATAAATCTCCATCAGCATAGTGGGGGAGTTTTTCTTGCAGATATGTATCCGATTATTGTCGTACTCGGGAAACTGCGAAATTGTTATATCTATAAATGTATCATCGACTTCAAGCCACACATGACTTTTTACTGAGCTGTACTGCTCGAGTTCATTTCCGCACCATATGATTTTAGATTCTATACCTTTTTCTTTTAGGTACATGGCAAGGAAATTACTAGCGATGTCACATGACCCAAAAGGAAAAGAATTAAGCTCATTCCATCGGCCTAGCTTATATAAACGGTAGGATTCAAGCTCTGCGGCCTTTACTAGGGCATTCCTAAATCTATGTACATACTCTTTAAGCAATTTTGATCTCCGAGGACTTTTAACACCTTATATGGATTTTTATTATTAAAGTTTTGTTTGAGCTTGATTAACCATATCTTGAAGCGCATCGATAATGTTCGTTTCTTTCTTTTGTAGTTTTGCTAAATTAAGTGCTTGGACAAAACCTTCATAGGATTGATTATATTTTTTCACCTTAGCATAACCTTGAGCGAGTTTCATATGCGCATATGAATGTTCTGGGTAATCATGTACAAATTGCTCTAATGTCTTGAGCGCTTCTTCTTCTCGCAGGTTCATTTGCTGTTGCTCTGCAAATTCTACATAAATATCAACAGGGGCTGAAACAGTGAAGCCAAACTGCTTAGATAAATCTGAATAGTAACTTTTAACGACTGATATGTTCGCATATTTAGCCAACTCAGGGGTGATTTTAAAATTAACATCAGCATACAAATACTCTAGCCCACTCATTATCGCAGGTAATATGCCACTCATATGAGTACGCTCTGGATAGTGTTCAAATTTCCAGTCTAGATTAACGGGTTTGTTCCTTTCCATGTTGGTTAATAGCTCTAATGTACCCGTATAGAATTGACTACCTTCACCGGCAACCGAAAGAAAAAGTTTTTGTTTAGGACGGTTGCTTTCTATTAGTTTTTTTGAATTTTGAATTATTTCATCATAACTCCACCATCCATTGGCGCTTATAGCTAAGTAATTATTGAACAGTTCTGGGCGCTCAAACAAAGCTGAAAGTGCTAATGTCCCACCATTTGAATGACCAATAATTGTTCTGTGAGGATAGGTAGTATAATTTTTATCAATATATGGAAAGAGCTCATCATTTAGAAATGTTAAAAAATTATCTTGCCCTGAATCAGGCCATTTAGATTTTACAAATGTTTGAAATTTGGTTTGTGGCTCACCGTTTATCTTAGGGAGATAGTCACGAGGACGATTTGTTGTTTGAATACCTACAACCATTGTTTTGGGTATTTGTTCATAGTCGACTAGAGACTGCACTATGCCCGTGACGGTATGAAAGTGGTGTTCACTATCAAGTAAATAGATAACATATAGAGAATCACCTGTATTTACTCCCTTTGGTATATACACTGAAATCGGTCTATCTTCGCCAATAATTTCAGAATGTATAATGAAATTTTCTCCAATAGTCACTTTATCTAACGCAGAAGACTCAGATGCAGAAGCCTCAAATATAGCAACGGTAAAAACAAAGAGTAATGAAATTAAAAAACGCATAAACAAAGTCCTTTTTGTGATTTTGATTGTGATTTAAAAACCTAATACTTGCATTGTTCGCATACGTATTTACCTCATTAGAGCAGTAAAAACGCGCACTCTTAATTATATATTAACTAAAAGCTAACAGCTTTCTATCGCTTTTCATATACAAGAATCCATTATAAAAACGCGCATGCTTGTTCTCAAAACCTATTATCTAAAAACAGCAACCTTTAAGGATTTAACTTTAAAAACAATACAATCAAACATTTATAGTAACGCTCACCGATATCAACTTAAAATCACTCAATACCAAGCGATTGAAAATATACGGTATAACGATCCAGTTTCAGCCATTAGTGGTACGCAGTTGAACGCTGGATATAGGAGATAACTTTTAGGGCAATGAGGTTACAAGCTTGCGATTCATCAGCCGAATGCTAGCTAGTTTTGAGCCTAGATTTTTATGACGGACTTTAATATTGAGAAATGACTTAAGTTTGGCTTTGTTGCACATCGAAACTAGCCGGTTCGACTGCCATGAAAGCTCACAATCTCAGCCCCAGTATCGACATTATCGCCAAAATAACAGTAAATAATCGTACCTAAATTTACACAAATACAGTCATATTCATATCGAAAATTTACTTTAACTTTCAAGTGTAAGCATCAAAGTATACTGCCCCTAAAAATAGGTTATGATAAGCTTGCGTCCTTTAAAAATTAATGACTGCTAAATCAAGTTAAGGACAACAAATGAGCCTTCGCGTTATCACCACCATACTGAGCAGTTTTTTGTTATTACTAAGTGGTCATAGCAATGGCAACAGCTTAGCGTTACATGGCGATAAGGCGTCAGAAAAAGCAGACATTAAAGTAGTATCAAAACCACAAGACATCAAAACCTTAATCAAAGCGGCTATCGATGATTCATTGCAGCCATTCAGTGGTAGCGTCATTTTGCTCGAAAATGGTGTACCACTACTCGAGTTACAAAAAGGCGAAGGAATTAATGAAGCTTCTAGCTTCGTCATGGCATCACTCTCTAAACAGATCACCGCGACTTTGATATTGCAAGCTGTCGATGCTGGAAAGCTCGACTTACATCGTTCATTTAATAGTTATCTTTTTGATGATGTCACACGGGATAAAAATAAGCGCCAAGATGGCATCGAGACGAATTCAGATAAAAGTGCATCTTCGTTTATTCTAAATCAATACGATGAAAGAATTACCATTCACCATCTGCTTAGTCACACATCGGGAGTTGACGAACTTGGCAAATCTAATCGATTTGAGCCAGGGAGCCAATTTGAATACTCCAATTTTGGATATACGCTGTTAGGTCAACTGCTCGAAAAGGTAAATCAACAATCATTTGCTCAACAGATTGCTCAATTTTCACAGCTTAACCAGATCAACGGACTTTATGCGCAAGTCGGCAGTATTAACAGCATTCGACAGAGAATGACTTCGCTCGCTGTAGGCCTAAACGAATCGGATATCCTCGCGCCTTCAAACCTCGTTATTGACGAATCATTACTCCCTGCCGGAGGATTGATTGCATCGGCAGCGGCTTTTGCCAAATTTCAGCATCAATTGCACTCTGGAAAGTTTATCAGCCATGAAAGCTATGAACTTATGACTCGCTCTTATACCAAGATTAAATTTTTATGGCCGGATATGAGCTATGGCTATGGGCTAAGAATCAATAGAGAAGATGGCATCATAGAATATAGCCATACGGGATACTTAGCTGGATATATGTCTATGTCACTCCACTATCCTGAATTTAATCTCGATCTGGTTATGTTAGAAAACCTATCCCTGAATCTAAATGATCTCAACCGGGTCTTCGAACTTCAAACCCAGATACGTCAAGCTATTCGGAGCAATTTATTTCTCACCAAACAGTCACTCTCACTGCACCCTGAGTAAATATGGCGATTTAACATCTTCTACTCCGTATCTATATGTCGCCGTTATATACCGTCCTTAGGTCACTTTTGTTCCATTCCAGCGAGCTCGCTAAGCGAGAATCTTTTTGGGGCAAAGGCGGATTCGATATTGAGCACTGACTTAAGTTTGGCATTTTACACATCAAAACCAGCTGAATTGACTACCAAGAAAGCTCATAATCTAACTCCAAAAATCGCCATTATCTCAAAAAGAAAAGCCCGCGGCTGCGGGCTTGGCGTCACTTAAAATCAGCGGAATAAAAGGACTGACTTAACGATACGTCAGCGTCGTAGTATCCGTTAACTTGTCGTTATCTTTAACGGTCAGTTCAACTGTGTGTTGTCCACGGCGGGCAAGGCGCAATACCACTTGACCGTTAGCGCGGGTGCCGTTGTCGAACGTCCACTTATGTTGCTTGATTACGCCATCGGTATCGTAGCTAGTCGAGATAAACATATCGACGAACAATAAATTGATACGTTGAATTTGCGCAACAGGCGGTTGTTTTACCTCTCCAACAACCACAGTCACAGTTTGCGACGTGCTATGGGTTAAGCCATCGTTGTCAGTCACAGTTAGCGTGACCAGATACTCGCCGCTTTGGCTGTAACTGTGAGTCACTACCTCACCCACTGCCACTGTGCTATCACCAAAGCTCCACTCGGCAGACACGATTTGTCCATCGCTGTCGGTTGAAGTGGATGTCAGTTGCACCGCAGCGCCATTCACCACTTGGGTGAAACTGGCCACTGGCGCGACTTTTTCCGCTTCGAGCAAGAGTGAAATCACCACAGGATCGTGATCCGATGAGCGATACGCATCAGTAGCGAATAAGTCTTGGATTTGAGCAGGCGTCTTAAACTCTTCGTTATAATCCAATACGCGCGGTTCGTCGGTATTGATATGCCACTCAGTTACATCCACCACTTTATCCAGCAGGGCAGCGTTTGCTAAAGCATGATCCAACTGACCCGATTCTGCCGAGAATACATAGGAATAAGGGTTCGGCTTTTCAAGTTTGGCAAACAGCTCACTAAAGCCCGCGTTACCTAACGCCGTTAATGGATCTTCCTGCGCATAAGCGTTCAAATCACCAATCAGCAGTACACCTTGATCTGGATATTGCTCGCTGATCCATTGACCTGCGGCAGTCGCCGCACGGGTACGAGTGATATTACAGTTGCCTTGACCATCATTGAGATCAGGATCGCCCGCACATTCACTGCCCTTAGATTTAAGGTGATTAACCGCAACAACCACGCCCTCTTCAGTGCCGTTCATGCTAAAGGCTTGGGTCAGCATTGGACGGTTTTTACTGTCGTCAAACAAGGGCTTTTGATCGCTATCTAATGGCGAATTGGCACTGGATAGAATGCGTGCAGCGCCCTGCGGCGTGACTTTATCACTACGATAAATCAAGCCAACTGTGATGGCATCGGTGCCAATCGCATTCATGCCTGTTGGCGCGATATAAGCGTAACGCGCTTCACCCACAGCGGCATTCAAACCTGCGACTAAATCAGCAATGGCCGAATTTGCGCCAAAGCCATCGTTCTCGATTTCCATCAAACCAAATACGTCGGCACTAATGCCCACCATGGCGCTGACAATCTTCGCCTTTTGACGCTCAAATTCGCTCAACGTATTGGCACCACGGGCAGTTGGGAATCCTGCACCTTGACCATCACCGTTGAAGTAGTTAAGCACGTTAAAGCTAGCGACTTTTAGATTACCGCCCTCAACCAATGTGGGTGCGATTGGGCGTGGGTTTTCCGCCACAAAGTTCACAGTTTCGATTGGCATAATACGATACAGATTGAAGCCATAGTGCATTACACCCGTAAGCGATGTGGCTTTATCGCCTACACGCACTGTGTTTGATGCGCTCAAACCAGGAGCGGGGAATTGCACAGGATCTGGATTCTGCGCTGTTAAACCGTCATCCAATAAAATACTGTCGCGTTGGTTAGCCGCGCTCACTGCCAGCGCATCCGCGCCCGGTGCAGCGACTTGCGTACCGATAAAGTGGCGCTGACTGCCTAATGAAATCTCGCCGTAACGACCTAGATTGTAGACTTCGTTCACCACTAAATCTTGGCTAAAACGAACACGCATGCCCTCAAATGGCTCAAAATCATCACTGCTGTTAACCGGTAAGGTCACCACAGCCGCCGTTGGCAATGCTTGCGCAGTGGCACACAACTTATGATCTGATACAGTCGTTAGTTCAGTTAAGCCTTGATATTCAGTGACTTTGGCTTTTAAACGAATACGATCGCCCGCCACATACGCGGTAGGCGCAGTGCCGGTATACACAAACACCCCTTCCGAGGTTTGAGGATCGCTATCGGCTTCGTTATCAGCCATTTGCACGAAAATGCCCTTAAGACCGGCTTCTTGATTACTGACGACAACCGCTTCAACCACTAAGGTTTGACCATTGAGAGGACTGGCAGCACCCGCGCCTTGAAGCGCATGAATTGCTGTGGCTTCTTCGCCGCACACTAAAGAACTCGGTGGCGGGTCAACGGGATCGGTTGGCGTGCCAGCGCTGAATTTACCGAGATCAGAAATATCATCCTTCGCAAAACCTAACCAAGTGCTAAAGCTGACCGCATCATCACTGATGGGATCGGCAATCAGCTGATCAGGATTACGACGCAGGGTATTATCTTGAGTGGATAAATCACCACTGCCCCACTCGGCACCGGGATCGACACCAACTTGACCTAAACTATCAATCACTTGATTTTGATAAGTCAGTTCAATCGCATCGTCGCCGTTAAAGAAGCTGGCGCTACTCTGTTGATTGGTAACCGCAAGAATATCGGCAGACGCGTCGTTATCGGCAACCACATAAGTCGCACCCGCGGCTAATGAGCCAGTGAGCGCAATGGTCGTACCGACGTTGGTGCTGCCATTGAAATAGAAACGCAATTGGTATTGGCTTAAATCAATAACGCCCGCAGTTGGGTTATACAGTTCGATGGCTTTATTGTTGCTGCTGCCTTCGACGTATTCTGAAATGATCAAATTATCCGCGCCATGGGCAAGCCCACAAACGCTGCTGATGGCTAACGCCAGCACAGTTTTAGTGTTAAACATTGAGACCCCTAAATATATTGTTTTAATATTTTGTATTGAATTGCGATTTAATTGATGTGCTTAGATGCTTCAAGATGATGTCACCTCGAAGACTGACGATACTATAGGCGACCAAGGTTACAAATTGGTTGCGCCAAAGTTGCAACTTAAGGTTGATATTATTGGTGCGATTTAGCGATCAGAGCTAGGAAGAAAGCAGTACGGGGAATGCTGGCCGCCCATTACAAATGCGGCCAGAAATAATCAATGTGATTGGGATAAATCGCTCTTAACAGATATAAGTAGAGCCAATGGATGAAAGCCCCGACGCAGGGTTATAAGGGCTCAAGTTTTTCATCGAGTAAACTGACCAGCAGTAACTCACCTTGGGCGTTCACCCTAAACTCGCCGTATTTAGCCGCACTGAAATGATCGGCTTGCCCTTCTTCAAAGAAAAAGCTGTTCGATGCGAGCTTGATTTGATTACCACGAACACGAAATTGCACCCGCAGCTGATCTTTACCCAGCGCTTGGTCAGTATAAAAATCCACAAAACGTGCCACTTTTTGCCCATCTAGTGCCAGCAACAACTGACCCTGCATTTGTTGCGGCGCTAAGGCGCTACGCACATCGCGGGCAATGGCATATTCCAGCGCCATGTAATCCCCCTGCATTAACGAGCGCGGATCGACTGGCGCTAATGCAAAGCGCACGACTTGGCCGTGATTAAACAGTTGTTCAAATTTGAAAATGCGCCAATTCACGCCAGCAAGAATCGCAACGGTCGTAAAAAGTACTATGCCCAGCGCCCATTTATGTGAAGCCGCCAGTTTTCCCATCACATTGCCCATCACATAGTCTCCTTGGCATTTTCATTGGCAGGAAATAACCGCCACACCAGCATCCTTGCCACCAGCAACAGCGCGCCTAAACCCATCAAATAAGCAGATTTCAGCAGTAGTGTTGTTTCTAAGGAATAATAATATCCGCTGACAAACAACAGCGCCGACACAATTCCTATGCCTTTTAGCCAAGGCTCATTGCAATAATGGCCAAGCAGAATCAATAGGATAGCCGTCGATAACCCCTGCATGGGTAAAGATAAACCGCTAATAACGATTAAACCGAGAAAACAGCCTATCGCCGCCAGTGAACTGAGTGATTGTTGGCGTTCGCGAAATACAGTGACCAACAATAATCCGCAAATGACAAAAATAATCGACAGATGGATCAGCGTGAGCCACAAGCTTTGCTGCCAAGGACTGAATAAGGCTTCAAAAATACTGTCCATGCTAAAGGCATGCATCAGTTGCAATGTAATTAATGCCAGTGCAAAGCCGTAGATAAGCATGCGCGCGCGGCGGTAATGACGTCCGAACCGATTGATATTGAACAACACTAGGCTAATGATTAAGGCAAACAGACTTGGGCAGACATTGAGCCATTCGAACTTAGCCATGAGGCCAATCACGCACCAACTTAAGCCAAACGCGAACACAAACTGGGCTAATCCATGGGCAATTAAACCCCACAACAGCAAGAGAATACCCGCCATACACAGATACCAGTTGAGGCTAAAATCATTGTCGATTAAATCATAGAATCCCCAAGCCACACTGATTAAACCACTCAAACAGGCGGCAAAAGCAAATTGCTCAATGAAGATCTGTTGCCGCGGCAAAAAATACAACCCAATGCCCACGGCTAAATAGGTTAAGCCGATAAATAAGGCGACGCCCTCACCTACCCGCTCAAAAATAGCGCCAAATGCTGCCATCATAAAACCCAATAGAAACAAAGCGGCTATCCAAGCGGCAAAGGCCTGCATAGCGGCAATATACCAAGGAATATCCTGGTTTTCTGGCATTTGGGGCGTACTGACTTTGCCCTCGGCATACAAAGATTGCCACAGTGTTATCAGACTGGATTCACCCGATGCATCAATTAAAGCGGCATTCTCTTTTGAAGGAGACTTTAAAGGAGTCGCTACTGAACTCGTTAAAGAATTGGTCACCATGTCGCCATCCGGTAAGCCATTATTGTTGCTCATGAATGTCTCCCACTTTCCCTTGGGTCGCTCTCGCTGCGGGCTCAAGCTCTAATTCAGACATAGGTTCAGGTTCTAATTCTGACATAGATTCTGACAGTGGTTTAAGCTTGCGACTGAGTTCCTTTAACCAAATACTCAAACCTGTGCTCGCCAAAATGATGTAAAGCCCAATAAACAAAAAACCACCTATGGGATCATTGTCCTCAAACATCAGCCGAATCAGTAACGCAGCGCCCACGGCAATCAAGCTAAAACCGCCCAAGGCCAAGGGATAAATGCGCGGTAAGCGATAGCGAAAAATAACGAATCCCAACACTAGATGGGCAAAATAACCACAAACTATCCAAGTACTAAAGCCATCACCTTTAAGGAGATCATCGAAAATCAGCCAAGTGATGAACCAAGTAAAACAGCCCATCGCAAACAGTGAACACACATATTCGAGGATTGGCGCATGCCAGCGCCCCGCGACGTTGCGGCCTAACAAGACAAAAGCGTAATAGATAGATAAATTCAAACAGATAAAGATCAGCAGTTGACCTTGCTCATCCAAGAAGGCTCCCCATAAATGGGAAAAGGAATCCAGAAATATCCCTATACTTAGGTTAATAAGTCCCACCAGCAGCAGCCATAAACCATCGAATCCCGCCACCCAAGCAAAAGGCAAAATAACTAACGCCCACAGGGCGAATAGCTGCCAAGGATCGGCGCCCGTTTGATAGGTTTGTCCAACCAGTGCTAATAAACCGCCCACCAATACGCTCGCGGCCAATAACACACCATTGGCTGTCGTCGCACCAAATCTACTGTCGTTGCTTTGGTTACTATGACTGTGACGAAGGGAATGGGAAGCAGCAGAAAGGGAATTAGCACGATAATAGAGCCAAGCAAATGCGTCGATGGCGAGCACTATCGCCACTTCAATAAGGCCAAATTTGGCAAAACGCCCGAGGGATTGCCAATTGTAGGCAAAGAAAAAAATCACCCCAGAGGCAAAGCTCAAGGCGCCAAACCAAAGTAATAAGTTAGCGATTAAGCCACGCCAGCTCGACGCATCTGGCAACTCTGTGACCTGCCGATAAAGCGTATTCGCTTGCTCTTGCGTGATATGTCCCTGTTCAACCCAGCCACACACTTGAGATTTTATCCGGCTCAATGTGAGTTCTCCCTCATCCTGTTTGCGCTAGCTTACTATGACCTATTCAAAATTCGCACAATATCGACAGCGTTGAGTAAATTAAATTGTGTATACTTGTAAAAAATCATTAACCTTTGGCATGATTAGGGGTGACCATGGTAATAAGACAGTTGTATCGTCTACTCTTTAGTTTCATCTTAGGGATCAGCGTATTTTCGGCCGCAATCGCCCAAGATAACAATCAGTCGCCCACAGCAACTAATACAATAGTACCCAATACAATACCGACCATTCATGTCGGTGGTTATCAATTTTCTCCCTATGTGAATCTACAACAGGACGGCCGCTACACAGGCCTCACCCTCGATATCATTAATGCATTGAATCAAATACAACAAGAAGTGTTTTTTGAATTTACCGTCACCAGTGTTGAGCACAGATATAAAGCCTATGCCTTAGGTCGCTTCGACATGATGATATTTGAGAATCCCGCTTGGGGATGGCAGAAAATAGCGGATCAGTTTATTCCGCTACACATGATAGATGGGGAAGTGTTTATTGCGCTTAAGGCCAAAGCCCATAATCAAAATTATTTCAAAAACTTAACCAATAAGTCAGTCGCATTCGTTAAGGGCTATCACTATCAGTTTGCCCACTTTGAAACCGATGCTGACAAGTTGGCAAAGCAATTTCGCCCCTTGTTCGTCAGTAACAACAGGGCCTCTATCGAAAGTATTCTGCGCGAACGGGCAGACATAGCGCCCGTCACTCATTCCTATTTGCAGTATTATTTAAAGGTGAATCCACAAGACAGGCATTTACTTTTAATCTCAGACAAATGGGACCAAGAGTACGATAACGGCATCTTACTTAGCCTCAGATCATCACTCGATGCTAAAAAGCTTTCACACTGGGTTCAGCTGCTTATCGACAATGGTAAACTGGCCGAACTCGCCGCCCAATACGGGATTAAGTCGAGCCAATAATTCGCTTTTAGTTTCTTCAAGCCGTTAACGCTTTAAGCGCGATAACTATCCAAGAGCGAGGATTTATCTAAGCGCGACGATTATCCAAGCGCTATGACTATCCAAGTGCGATCAGCGATTTAGGCGACGGACAAGAGTGGTCCCAACATAGCCAAAGTGCCGATCAACAAGAAAATTAAGGCTTGCACTATGATCATCTGGCCACTATTTGGCGGGCTCAAAGTGGCAATATAAAACTGCCAAATCGCGAAGATCCCGTAATTCATCCCAAGAAATAACAATAAGCTAAAGGCATACATGCCTGGGATCACCTTAAGTGCGCAGGCTAAAAGTACCGCAGTTGAGGCCACAAAAAACACTGACTGGCAGTGAAATAAACAGCGCAACATTTGCTTGCTCTGCTGGGACACATTTGCCTTTAACAACGGCGCCAATAGAACACGTTTACCATAGATTAAATGGTATCCACTGACTCCAGCACTCAAGACAGTCGCTGCCATTAATGTTAAAACCATACTGCTCCTAGTTAGTGCTCATATTTGATGGTGTTTGAAAATCAATGCGTAAACAAAACGAGAATCGCAACCCTCGGCAATAAGACCCTAAAAACCCCGTTTGAGTTTCAGCTTAACAAAAATAACCTAGCTGGCTAAGAATCATTGAGTCAACCGGACCGCAACCAATTAACATTGGCCTGATAAAAATTAACTCGCGCAACCCAGTGCTAAGTTCTTAGCGCAAAAAGGAGCCCTTAGGCTCCCTTTCTTCACATGTTTAAAATCACATGCTTAAAAACCTGTGCTGACTAAAACCTGCGACTACATAGTTGCCATAGTCCAATAATCTAAACGCTTTTGCGGATCGGCTAATAGGTTTTTACATTCTTCTTTATATTTACCCATTAACGCACCTAAGTTACTTGAGCCACCTAAGCTTTCGATTTGACGCGCTTTAGCAGCGGCAACCGCTTGAGTCACCTCAGCTTCAGAGCTGTATTTCTTGGCTAGATTCTCAGCCTCAATTTTAGAGCTTTTTAAACGCTCACCCACGGCCTGCATTTGTGGTGCATTCATCGCCCCAATGGCTTCTGAGCTAATTTGATAGTAAGCGGCACATTCAATGGCTTCTTTACTAAACGCTTTTTCTGCTTCATCAGCCCAAACTGCAGTACTGGCACTCAATACTAAACCACCTAATACTAACGTTTTTACCTGAGTTAACATGTTACTTTTCCTTTTAATCGCCATAAATAAACCTACTCAAGCCCTCGGTGGATCTCAAGCTCGTAGATATAAAAATCTTGGTTACGCACAAAGCCTAAGCCTTCATACAAGCCCTGCGCGCGCTGGTTTTTTTGCTGTGTTTCTAACATCAAATAACTCATATTATGCGCTTTGGCATAACTGGCGGCCTGCTGCACTAGCGCTCGCCCAATACCGACACATCGAGCATGTTGAGTCACATACACATCATTGAGGATCAACATTGGAGCCATACGTAACGATGAAAAGCTGGGATACATTTGCACAAAGCCTAATCCAAGCCCTTGATTATCTTTGGCAATAAATATCACCGATGACTCATCTAACAATCTTGCATGAATAAACTGCTCCGCGGCCGCTACATCATCCCTGCGCCCATAAAACTGTCGGTACTCATTGAATAACACTGCAACCTCATGGACATGAGTCACATCTGCTCGAGTTATAATGCTTGCCATGGGCCTTTCCTTTTTATCGTTAGAGTGTTGGCGGTCGTTGTCGCAATCGAAATTGCAGACTGTTTTTCACCGCTGGCCACTCAGCATCAATAATGGAATACACCACAGTATCGCGAATTGTGCCGTCTTTAAGAATTTTGTGATTACGCAACACACCATCTTGCTTAGCACCCAGTCTCGCAATCGCTTGTCTGGAGGCTTGGTTATGCCAGTGAGTTCGAAACTCAACAGCAATGGCATCTAAGGTTTCAAAGGCAAAGGTCAATAGTAATAACTTAGCTTCGGTATTGATCCCCGTACGCTGGGCACGTTTTGCATACCAAGTGTAGCCAATCTCAAGGCGACGATTTTCAGACTCCCAGTTGCAAATGCGCGTGCAGCCGACAATTTCACCGCTCACTCTATCCCGCACTGCAAAGGGAAAACTCTGACCCCGCGCTTTTTCTTCGAGGGCTTTAGTCACATAGGACTTCACCTCGGCGGGTTCTGGCACACTAGTAAACCACAAACGCCAAAGTTGACCATCTGTCACAGCTAAACTCAATGCCGCCACATGGGACAGAGATAAGGGCTCAAGCACAATATGCTCACCCGTTAAACAACCTAAGTTATCTTCACTGCCCACAGTCTCGCCTCCGTTAGATGATAGAAAAGTGTGTTATTGCGCACATTTTTAACTAGCCTAACATTAAACGAGAATAAAAAAATACTCTATTTTCAGCATGATTGGACAAATTTATCCCATTGTCGGCGGCTTAGATTACCTAAAGCTTAAGAGTGTCAAAAAATTTGAAAAAATGAGTAGAAGGCAGTTAAAACAGGTTGGAAAAAATACTGCTGCGAAAGAATAAGTCACGAAATGGCCAATCAATATCCGAGAAATAGCCAATAACATTGCGCAGCGTGATTAGTGATGACGATGACCAAAAGCGGCAATCAAGAGCAAAAACACCTAAACCTGTGGGGCATTTAGGTGTTTGATATCAGTAGAAGTTAAAAACTAAAGTTAGAACCAAAGTTAGAACCAAAGTTAAAAACCATAGTTAAACGCTAAAGTTAAAAGCCATGCACGCTGTTACTGACCCTAAACCAACCCGCAATGCTATTACGCTGGGCCAAGGTTTTAGTCACTTCATGGGGAAAGCGCTCACTGAGGAAAATCACAAAATGGCCCATTTTAGGTGCGATACGTTCAATCTCAATGTCAATGTCAGCTTCATCATAGATAATCAACTCGCCACAATCTGCCGCTTTCCAGTCGGGATTTAAGAAAAACACTGTGGTTAAGATGCGGTTTTGACTGCCTTTTAGCGCATCGACATGTTTTTTATAGAATGCCCCTGGCTGATATACCGCATAGTGGCTTTCATAGTCGAATAACCCCATAAATAAGCGACGATTCAAGCCATTTTTGAGTTGCGTCATCAGCTCAAGATATTGGGCATCAGGCTCGTTGTGCTCTTCTAGCCACTGTATTCTGTCGCGGCGAATATCGGGATTTAATTGCTGCTCGGCGCCACGACCAATAGAAGCGGCTTTTAGCTCATGTGCTTGCGTCGATTGAATTTTTTCCAATAGCACTTGGCTAATATTGTGAGGAACTAAGTCAGATAAAAAGATATAGCCTTTGTCTACCAAGGCATCAGCGATCACGTCCAGCATTGCTTCACTTAATTGCGAAACCATTATGCTACATCCAATAAAAGGGCTACGCTTTTGCTGTACTCAAGGGCTCAAGGAGGGATTAAGTGAGCCTGATTTTCGAGGGGCGTCAATAAGAGATATGATTGCCATATCTCGACAGTAAATTTTGCGGAATTTTAGAGTAAAGAACGCCGAATTACAATAAAATAAAAACCCATACAAACAATAGGTTATGACTCGCCAAACAGTTCAACAGGCTCATCATCTGGGCTGAGCTGTAAACACTGCTCAAACTGTAATCCAAGTTTGTTCAGCAATGCCTTTGAAGCACCATTATGAGCACTCACAATCGCGACAATACGCTCAATACCTAAACTTTTACCTAAGTCAAAAGCGGCTTTCGCGGCTTCGAATGCATAACCCTTACCCCAATATTGCGGCAAAAATGCATAACCTATGTCGACATTATCAAGCGTCGGCCGCTTGATTAAACCGCAGATGCCAATAGTGAATCCATTCTCTGCGAGCACGACGGCGTAAAAGCCAAAACCACACTCGGCATAACTTTTCATCGGTCCATTGAGGATATAATCCTTGGCCTGCACAAGCGTGCGTACTCCTCGGTCGCCAATATTCTCAATAAAGCCTTGGCTATTGAGCAAGACTAACATAAATGAAGCATCGGCTGGGGTTAACTGCCGCAGAATTAATCTAGGAGTACGCGCCACTTGCATAGGATTTCTCCACTAGAAATAGACAATTTTTTTTAAAATGTTTTTAAACTATTTTTCATAAATAACGGACGTATTGGCTGCCGTCCTTTTGCGGTTTTTGGGGTGCCACAACCGCTGGCGTACCGACATACAAAAAGCCGACGATTTGATCGTGTGACTCAAGGCCTAAGGCGGCATTCACATTGGCATCGAAGGCAAAATCCCCTGTGCGCCATACTGCGCCAATACCTAAGGCAAAAGCCGCTTGTTGCATCGCCATCGTTGCGCAGCCCGCTGCAATTTGTTGTTCAAGTACGGGGACTTTAGGATGTTGCTGCGTTTTCGCCACCACGGTAATCACCATAGGCGCACGCATTGGCATGCCCTTAGCTTTATTAACGAAATCCTCATCGGCGCCACTCGCTTTAGCCGCCTCAACAAAGATTTCGGCTAAGGTGTTTAACCCTTGGTCAGTGGCAATAATAAATTCCCATGGGGCTAAGGCACCATGATCTGGCACACGAATGGCGGCATCTAAGATGATTTTTAATTGAGTCGCATCGGGAGCGGGAGCGATTAATCGCGGGGTCGATTGACGGGTGAGCAAAAGTTCAATAGCGTCCAAGTTCTTATCCTAGTTCGATATAAATTGCGTTCAAGCATAGCAAATTGCTGGCAAAGAGGCATAAAAAAATCCCACCGCATGGGTGGGATTTAACGCTTTGATTGCTATTTAAAATCAAGAGCACTTTATAAAAGGCTTACTTAACCCCGCAGCGCTTAGCGATAAAATAATCTAGGCTAGTGTAACGACCGCCGCCTAAGGTAAAGAGTGCCAACAACATAATGAAATAAGTTGCCGCAAACTCTATCCCATTATTAAGCACAGCTAAGTTACCTGAGCTGGTCAGCCAGTCGTAATTACCGTGCTCCTGCAGTAACTCTTTGGCTTTCGCCAGTTTATCCCCTGCTTCAAGCACTCTGTCGTTAGCTAGCCAAGAACTGCCATCGGCAATCGCTAACCAGCCATTTGGCCAATGCACGGTAAATGCGGCGACCAACATAGTGACCATCAAAGGGATAGATATCAGCCGAGTCGCAAGCCCAAGCAGCAATAAGATAGCGCCAAAGAACTCGGTTCCCGCTGCCAATCCTGCCATTACCGCCGGCATTGGCAGGCCTAAACCCCAATTGGGATTGGCAAACCAAGCCACGGTATCGTCAAAGTGGGCGAGCTTGTTATAGCCCGCTTGCATCAACACTGGCGCAAGGTAAATCCTGAGGGCTAATGGCGCTAAGCCATCGAAATAGCGACTCATATTGAGCAATTTTTGGTAAAGGGATGCAAGTGGCATAGTGTCTCTCTTTGACTAATTTATTGGCTTGCAGGAATAGACCCTAGCAAGCCAATAAATCTTTCATGGCCTAGGCTTTTTTTGCACTCGCCTCTTTTTCAATGGCTTCTTGATTAAGCTCGGTGAGATCTTGAATGAGCCCACCCAACTTTTTATAAAAATGTTTCGACTGCTTCTCCGACAAACTCGTGTGCATTGCCAGCAGTAAGGTCCCAAATGCCTCAGTATTTTTACGCAAAAACACTTTATGTTGCTCAGACTTAAGCTCATCAGGCTGCGTCATCAACAGGGTCAAACGCTCGGTTAATAGCGCTTTATCGGCGCGCTGCCCAAGGGCTACCTCAAACTGACGTAACCATTCGTGCCGATATTCAAGCCACATATCTAAGGTGGATAAACGCTGTTGATTATACTGATGAATAAGCACTTTTTGTTCTTCACTCACACTGCCAAGCCAGTCATCAAATTGCTCTTGAAGGTTTTCGTCGGCCTCTTTTTGTAACTGCGTTGGAGTTTTGCCGGCAAACTCTTTGACGAGCTCCTGCTCATCTTCCCGTAATTTGGCGAGGATTTGCTTCACCTGTTCATCTGACAAGGACATGATGATGGGCAGTAATTCTGGCAAGGCAAACTCAAACAAACGAAACCAATGCCGCTTAGCAATCTCCACATGCTCGGCCCATAATACTGGTGTTAAGGTATTGGTTTTGATGAGGCTTTCGACTTCGGTTAATTGCACCACATAGTGGGACAATTCTTTGGATTGGTGCCACAGGACAAATTTTTCAATGAGGGCGTCAAATGCCTTTTGCTGCGGTTTATCTAAGGTAACGTAGTCCTCTTGCTCCCAACCGATAGCCCAATCGAGGAAATGGTAACTGAATTTAGTGGAACAGGCACTTAAGCCTAAGAGACACACAAGTAGCATCACGCCTTTTTTCATTCTGAATCATCCATCCTAGAACTGTTGCTAATATGACGCTTGAGCCTATATAAAGTTGCCTCTTATATCAAACAAGTTTGTCTAATAAAGGTTTTTAATATGTTAATACTTTGCCTGCTTTAAATCGCCAATCGTGCAGCTAATCGTTATGATTCTTGGGTGATGAGCGGCCAAAAACAATCAAACCATGCGAGATAGTCGGCGCTACGACTGGGCTCCGTTTGCGCAGCCATCAATAATGCCCAGTAGCAAGCAAATACCCAGTACATGTCAATAGCGGCAGGCACGGCCGCTACGGCGTGGGCCGTGACATAGGGATGTTCACTCAGATATTGTGTCACTAACTCATTTTGCTGTGCAGGCGTTAATGCATGGGTCGCTAACACTACGGCTAACTCACACAGGGGATGCGACGCCGTCGCATACTCAAAATCGATACAATACAAACGGTTGTTTTTGAGTAGCAAATTGTGGGGATTAAGATCGCGATGGCAAAACTGCGGCTTAATTAAACAAGCCGCTAAGTCATCACACCAATATTTGATGTCGATTTGGATATTAAGCAGCTTAGCGACTCGCTCACTCCAATCGTGCGTGAGCGCAAGAGATGCCTGATAGGCAAACATCTGCTGGTGATATTCCTGCCATTGCTCTGTGATACTAATGGCATAAGGACCTGTGGGCAGTTCCCGCAATTGCAGCAATAATTCCAGCAGTAAACGCGCAGCTGAGTTGGGATGCTTATCTTGCTCTATTGGCATCAGCCAAGGCTCAGGATTTAAACAAGCTTGTTGTGAATCGCCGTGATGTAAAATGCCCAAAGACGACTGCCCCAGCATAAAATCAGCGGCACTGGTTTGGCGCTCTAATGCAGGCCAATGGATGAAGCGTTTACGTTGAAAGCGTTCGCTATCAATCACATTGTGTTCAATTACTGCACACTCTGCTCCGCTCGCTACAGCACTTTCGATAAGGCCACTCTCGATAAGGTCACTCTCAATAAAATCACTGAGGTAATAGCGCTCATCTTCACTCACCCACAGCAGTGCTGGGGCAAGTTTAGCTTGGGCGAGTTGTTGCCAGTAAAAACGCTCCTGCTGGCGGGTGCAAAAACTGTCCGCCGCATCGGCATTGACCCGCAGCACATAACTGCCTGCAGGCGTAGTGATCTTATAATTATGATTACTCAAGCCGCCCGAAAGCTCGCAAATACTTAACACTTGCTCCAGCCCAGCTCGTTTGAGTATGGGCAAGAGTGCGTTGAATGATTCGCCTGCAGTGTATTGCATGGCTGCGATTACATCGGGCATTAACTGAGTAACTTCAACGCATTGGCCTCACGGGCGTCGGCTAATGCAGTGCGCCACAGGAAATACCCTACTACAGCAAGCCCCACATAGAGTACGAATAATAACGAGGTCAGCATCAAGCCTTTGCTGAGATAGAGGTATATAGACACTATGTCGATGACGACCCAGTAGAGCCAGTTCTCAAGTACTTTCTTAGCCACTAAATAGGTCGTCATCACAGCAAAACAGGTCGTGGCCGCATCTAAATACGGGAACGCGGCTTGGGTATACGTTGCCATGCCGTGACCGACTAATAGCGAAATAACGCCCGTCACCGCGATCAGTTTCAAGTGGGTTTTCAACGGCCAAGTGGTCACTTTTACCCCTTGATGTTTATCGCCGCCTTGGGTCCAGAGCCAATATCCATAGAGCGCCATCGCCATATAATAGATATTCAGCACTGACTCCATCAGTAACGACACCTTCCAAAACAACACAGTGTAAATGGCGGTACTGGCAAAGGCCGCCGCCCAGCACCAGACGCTCGCCTTCATCGCCAGCAGTAGATATGCCATGGCCAGCAGTACCGCCAAGGCTTCCCATGCGGTCATCACATGGACTTCACCAAAGGCCGCATTCATACTCTCGACCAAGGTTAACCATAAATCTGTCATTGTGTTGTTCTCACTGCCTATTTATCGCGTATGTGACGGTACAGCGTTATTCGCTGTGGGCTAAATTAAGCTCACCACCGATAAACTTACACACAAATACTGCCTTGCCCCACTTCTCATGGGCAGCTTGCATCTCGGTCGCCAGCATCGTCATCACATCTAAATAATCGCCGCACACTTGTGTTGCCATCGCATTCGTC
The DNA here is from genome assembly GCF_052850535.1 of Shewanella sp. 1180_01. Classification (NCBI taxonomy): domain Bacteria; kingdom Pseudomonadati; phylum Pseudomonadota; class Gammaproteobacteria; order Alteromonadales; family Shewanellaceae; genus Shewanella; species Shewanella sp. 1180_01. The sequence goes on along the minus strand of NZ_VXCT01000012.1, from coordinate 10,210 downwards.
ACGCGCTCGATATGAGGATAGCTATCCACCCGGCCAATGAACCACTTAATCGGATCGAGGTAGTTTTCATTGAAGGGATACATGCTAATTTCTGCGGTCAGTTTCATTTTAATTCCTTAAATTTGAGAGAAGCTGCAGCCCTTACAGTGGACTGCAGCTTAGTCATGAGTTAACCCAATAGGCTCATAGTGACATGTGCCATTACATCAGTTTTTACATAAACTTAACGTTAAAGGTTACGCCAATCTGACGCGGATCGCCGTAACGAATATATTGCTTTTCAGCCCAGCCATTATCTGGCTCGTTACCGAAGTAGAAGCCGCGCACACCGTATTCTTCATTGAACAAATTACGGCCCCATAAATAGGCTGACCATGCACTCGCCTCATAACCCACGCGGGCATTGACGATAGTGTAGGGCTCAGAGCGGGATTCATTGCTGTCGGAATAGTAAAACTCACTCTTACCGCTCAGGTTTAGGTTAGCAAACCAACCCGAATTGGCACGATAAGTCCCACCAAGGCTGTAGGTAAAGTGTGGTGAATGGGCCAGATCGCGGCCAGTTAAATCCACCTCAGTGCCATATTTGTCCTGATACTGATAATCGCCGTAGGCGGTTTCTAACCAACCTAAGCTTGAGTAAATTTGTAGATTATCCGTGGCATACCAGGTCGCATCTAACTCAGCACCATAGTTATTCGAACTGCCTGCGTTTTCGGTGAACAAAATAAAACGCTGTGGTTTATCAGGGTCTTGCTGGGATGCCGCCACCTGTTGATCTTGTCTGTCCATATAGAACAGCGCCAGATTAGTATCGATTAGCCCCGCTAGCCAATGAGATTTAAGGCCGATTTCATAGTTATAAAGCGTCTCAGTACTGAACTCTTTTTTATCGTTCAGTTCGACAGGCAAAGTCATGTTAAAACCGCCCGCCTTGTAACCGCGCGCGACACGGACATATGCGTTGTGTGAGTCATTCAGCACTTTACTCACTGCAATATGACCACCCCACATGGTTTCGCTCGGGTCGAAATTATCGTTATTCGTATCTGAGTAATGGCTATTGCGGCGCTCTAAACGTAAACCCACAGATAAGGCATAATCTGAGCCCAGATCCGTATCGAGCTGACCAAACAAGGCATAGTTCGTCGCTTCATACTCAGAGTCTAAGACTTCATCCGGCCAAGTATTGTATTCAGAATACAATTGGTTATCTTCTTTCAGATTCATGGCGTACACACCAAGCAACCAATCTGTGCTGTCCGCAAAGATTCGGCCCTGCTCGGTAGAACTTAAGCGAAACTCTTGCGACGCGGTTTTACGCTGACCCGTTTTATCCCAAAAATAATCATATTGGCACGGCGCCAGATTGCCATCGTCATCACTGCATTGCTTAGAAGCCCAATACTCTGGGTTCGACCAATCGCCATCGTAACTGTAATGGTGATCGGTATTCGCAAAAGAGGTTAACGAGGTTAACTCAAAGGTTTCGGCGCCAGAATAGGTCGCTTTAAAGCCTGCGCCTGTGGTGCGCTGGCTATCGACACCCGGTTGATCCGATGTCGTCTGGGTCGGTGAATTAGTTAAACTCCACACATCATAGCCATTATCAAAATCGGCGTGCAGCACAGTTAAATCAAACTGCAAATCGTCAGTCGCATACCAGCGCAGCTTAGCGCGGCCGCTGAACTCATCGCGGCCATTGGTATCGTCACGGCCTAAATAGAGGTTGTCGTGGTAGCCATTTTGTTGATGTTGCTGCAGTGACACGCGATAAAGCAGCTTGCCAGAATCCGTTAATGGGCCAGAACTGAAACCGCTAAACGTGCGTAAATCATCATCGCCTAACGAGACTTCGCCGCCATGTTCAAACACATCGGTGGGATCGTTACTTTTCAGATAAATCAGTCCCGCTAAAGCATTGGCGCCATAACGTGTGCCCTGTGGTCCACGCAGCACTTCGACTTGCTGTAGATCGTACATGCTCGACACCATACCAATACCGGATAAATCGATATCATCAATGATGTAACCCACAGAAGAATTAGGCGCACCTTGGTATTGCTCTTGCTCACCTACGCCGCGAATTTGAAAATATTTTGGCCGCGAACTTCCACCTGACCAGTTAAAGTTAGCAATAGAATTAAGCACATCCTCGAAATGCTGCGCGCTTTCATCTTGAATTTTTTGACTGTCGATAACGGTAATGCTGGAAGGCATTTTTTCTAAACTTGAGCTGCGAAAATCCGCCGTCACCACCATGACTTCCATCTCAGTGCTGGGATCGGGTTTATCAATAGCATCGGTTTGTGCAAATGCAGAAGTGCTCAGCGCGGCAACAATGGCTAACGCCAGCGGCGCTCGGGTTAAAAACAAGCTGGGTGTGATGGTTGAAAACGGGGAATGGCGTTTTGACGTGTTACTGTTTAGCGTTTTACTGTTTAACATAGGACCTCAAATACATAGTTTGAGATCCGGCAACGAATAAGCGATTCAGAAGTGTGCTGTTGATTGGCCCATTCCTACGCCGGTATTAGCCGGATCAGGTTCTAAGGGTTCGTCAACTGACATCTCAGTTTGCAGTAATTAACGTAAATTCATTCGCTGCAAACACCCCTTGGCGACGCCTAGTATACATGAGTAATAGGATGGGATGACACATTTACCTCATAAAATGAAAAATGCCAGCATAGCTGGCATTCTCTGGGCGAGCTCACCGCTTAATTCGAAAAGGTTTCGCGCACGTACACATCAAATTTAACCGCTTGGGCATTGGGCGCCACGGCGGCGACTTGCAATTGTTGCTTGCCATGCAACTTGACTGATTTCCAGCTCGTCGCTTCATCTTCTATGGTGTAGCCGCTGGCGTCGTACCAAGTGAATTTATACTGCACACGCATGTCAGTTGATGATTTGCTAACAATCAGCGCAGAGCCCTGCACTAAATCGCCAACTCGGCGTGCATCCACACTTTCAACTCCAATATCTCGGGCAAAGCTGGAATTATCGACGCGGGTTTCACCGAGCGAACTCACTGAAATACCTGCGGTATGTGAGGCACAAGCGCCTAAGGTCAGCGCCGCGGTCAATAATAGTCCTGTATAAATTTGTTTCATCTCTTTCTCCCAGTCACGCGACAAAATGCGCGGCCAGCGCGCATCATTTCCCATTAAACGACAAGCTAATCGAACTGTGCTGAACTTATGCTTAACAAGACAGACTTAATCATCCCTCGAACATCTGCTCAATAAAACGAGTTAATCAATCAGAAAGTGCGCCCGTGCCGTAGCGATGAGCTGCTTACGATTGGTTTGCCAACAATCGATATTCACGTTGGCTACTCTTCGCCCCTGACGGGTAATACGACATTCAGCAAAGCTATCTTTATGCAGTCCTGCACGTAAATAGTCGATGGAAAAATCAACCACTTTAGGCACTTTGGCTGTTTGCATAAAGACCATCAACTGCACTATCGCTGACATCTCCATAAAACCTGCAATGACGCCGCCATGGATAGCTGGCAACACAGGATTACCGATATTGTCGTCCTTAGCAGGCAGTTTAAAAATCAGTTCATCACCAAAACGTTCCACCTTCATACCAATAAATTTGGCATAGGGGACGTGCTCAAGTAAATGGCCGAAATCGTTAAGCTCAGTCGCGCGTTTAACAATGCCTTGCACATCGATAGGCGCTTTTACTTGGGCGTGTTGAGTGGCACTGGCGGTGCCAAGTTCCGAATTATTTGCGCTCATCAGTGTCTCCTATTTCAGGCACGGCTTCACCCATCAGCGCTTGTCTAAAGGCATCACCCACCATTTCTGGACTGATCCGCATAAAGGAACCAACAGCATGGGCAATAGGATCATCTATGCTGTCTTGATAAGCAATCGCGCGGGTAAAGGCAATGTTGGAAGACAACTTGTAGCATTCCGCAAAACCAAACACAGGCTTATGGGGCTGAGCGGGCTTCATATAATCCACCCGCAAATCGAGCGTCGGTGAGATTTCTAACAATTTGAATTTATGGAATATCGCGCTAACCACAGCACTGCCACAGGCGGTATCCATTAAAGTGGTAATGACTCCGCCGTGGATAACGCCCGTATCGGGATAACCAATTAATTCAGTGCTGTAGGGCAACTCAATCAACACATGGTGCTCGCTCGCCTCCAGTACGGTTAAACCGAGACGACGACACTGAGCGAGTTGATCAACAAACCGCTGCGCCATTTGGGTCAGCGGGAAAAAATCCGAATTGACCTTCATTTGCCTTGGCTCAACATGGGCCCCAGAGGCTCCCCGCCCACAAGGTGGAAATGAATGTGATAGACTTCTTGTCCACCGTGTTGATTGCAGTTCATGATCAGTCGGTAGCCATCTTTAGCGATACCCGCTTCCGCCGCCAATTTAGCGGCAACTGTCATCATGCGGCCAAGTACCGGCTCATCAGAGGCTTTCATGTCGTTCGCCGTTGGGATCAAATGATTCGGCACAATCAAAATATGGGTTGGCGCCTTAGGGGAAATGTCTCTAAAGGCAGTCACAAGTTCATCTTGATACAGAATATCCGCGGGAATTTCGCGACGAATAATTTTGCTGAAAATCGTTTCTTCGGCCATGGGGCGTCCTCCTTGGGTTAGTTGGCATAGTATATACCCAAACAACTTGAAGATGCATGATTCAGCGGGAGTTTAACGCACTTTAGGCAAGGCGGTTATTTGCGGACCTAGTGGGCTAAGTTAAAAATAACCAACAAAGCATAAAGTGCGTTAAAACCCGCCGGAACGGAGCGTCTAGGGCACTCCACTCCCGTGTTGCATCAATTCAAAAGGTGGCCGACATTCTGTCATTGATGCGCCTTGAATTGAAGCACCCTAGGCGCTCTGAACTCGTATCTTCAGGTTGCTTGGGTATATTGACAATTCAATACTTTGTGTCTGTAGATATTTTGCTTTTCATTTGCCAGTTGCAGGCATTTTTGGCAGCATGGCCACCATTAAAACACTCAGGTTTTGCAGGATAAATATGATCCATTACCAGATAATCCCCGTCGATCCGAAAGCCCATTTATTCGCAGTCACGATGACATTATCCCAGCCCAAGCCTGTGCAGGTCTTTAGCCTACCCGCTTGGCTACCTGGCAGTTATATGGTGCGCGACTTTGCTAAAAATATCATTGAACTCAAGGTACAAGATGCTAATGGCCAAACGCTTAAGCTCACCCAACTAGATAAGCAAACTTGGTCGGTTGACAATAATAGCAGCGAAATTATTCTAACTTATCAAGTGTATGCTTGGGATCTGTCGGTGCGTACTGCGCATTTGGACACAACCCACGGCTTCTTTAACGGCAGTAGCGTATTTTTATCCGCCCACGGTTTTGAACAACAAACCCACACTGTCACTATGTTACCGCCCTCTGAGCCCACATTAAGTGATTGGCGCGTCGCTACCAGCATGACCCGCATCAGTGGTGACGACTTTGCTTTTGGCCAATTTAGTGCAACAAGCTACGACGAGCTTATCGATCATCCAGTGGAAATGGGCTTATTTACCTTAGCCAGTTTTGATGCCTGCGGCGTCCAACACGATATCGTACTCAATGGCCGCCACCGCGCTTGCATGCCAAGACTCTGCCAAGACTTAAAAGCCATTTGCGAATATCAAATCAACCTATTTGGTACGCCTGCGCCGTTTAAACGTTATTTGTTTATGACCACAGTATTAGACAATGGCTTTGGCGGGTTAGAGCACAGAGCTTCTACCGCATTAATGTGTTCACGCAAGGATTTGCCGTTGTCGCTCGATGCGCCAATTAATAACGACTATCGCACTTATTTATCCCTGTGCAGCCACGAGTATTTCCACAGCTGGAACGTGAAGCGGATTAAGCCGGAGTGCTTTTTACCCTATAAACTTGAGGCTGAAACCTATACGCCACAACTGTGGGCCTATGAAGGCATCACCTCCTATTACGATGACTTCCTCACCTATCGCGCCGGACTGGTAGACGAACACAGCTATTTAGATATGCTGAGTGAGACCTTCACCCGCGTCTATCGCAGCCAAGGCCGCTTCAAACAAAGTGTTAAGGACTCCAGCTTTAATGCTTGGACTAAGTTCTATAAGCAGGATGAAAACGCGCAAAACGCCATCATCAGTTATTACACCAAAGGCGCGCTGTTTGCGCTGTACTTAGATTTAACCCTGCGCAGTGAAACCCAAGGCAAATACAATCTCGACCATGTTATGCAGATTTTATGGCAGGAATATGCTCTGCAAGACAAAGGCACGACTGACGGCTGTCACCAAGCGATTGTCGAGCGACTCCTAGGCCGTGATTGCCACGATTTGTTTGCCTACTTAGATAACACCGACGATATTCCACTGGCTCCGCTACTTGCCGAATTTGGCGTCGAGTTTAACCTTCGAGCCAGCCAAGGTCCGCAGGATGTGGGCGGCGGGCAAGCGAAAGGTTATGACATTGCCTTTGGCGCGAAAACTCAAGCGGCGCCGATGGGATTGAAAGTGGTGACTGTTACCCAAGGCAGCCCTGCCCACCTTGCGGGATTAAGTGCGGGGGATATCTTAATCGCCGCCGATAACTTGCAAGTCAGCGCGCAATTTGAGTCGCAGCTGCAGCAATATCCGCTGGGTGAATCCTTGAATCTACATTGGTTTAGACGGGATGAACTGATGACAGGTGAATTGATGATAACTGCCGCGCCTAAGGACACTGTCGCCCTAGCAATTAGTGACAAGACTAAACTCGCGGCTTGGTTAGGACGCTAATTTAACGTTTTGATTAGACAGGTTTTAAGAAAAACAAAAGGGGCAAAAGCCCCTTTTATCATTTCTGAGATAACACTTAACTTAGGTACTAATCTCTAAACGCACACATCTATGTCTAGATCAGTATTCCCTTGCTAAATCAGTGTCTTCTATCAGTGCTAATACAGACTTAAACCACCACATCGTGCAAATAGGTCTGCGCCCACGCGATCGCTTGACCACGGCTCGACACACCTATCTTACGGAAGACTCGGTACAAATGGGTTTTTATCGTGCTTTCACTGACAAACAACTGATTGGCAATATCTAAGTTAGTACTACCCGTTAAGAGAGCTTGTAATACTTCTCGCTCACGAATCGTCAGCGGTTCAGTATCTTCGAACAAACCAAAGTCATCGTTCACCCCATTGACGAGTTGAATTGGGATCACCCTATGGCCTCGTAAAATATTCGAGAATCCTAGGCTAATCTCAGTTAAACCCGCATCGAGATAAAACACCCCTGCGGTCGTGGCAGCTTGCATTAAAAAGCGCGCATCCACTTGTTTAGGGAATTGTAAATAGACGACTCGTACACTTGGTTGTTCACGGGCAAGTAAACGCTGAAATTGATGGGCTTTTTGAAGATCAACAGTCGCTAAATCAATCACTACCATGGAGGCATGATTATCCTTGATTTGTTCACACATCTCATCTGGGCTGACTTGCGTCAACTTAACGAGAAACTCCTGTGGCCAACGTCCTGCTAGCAGTTCCATTAATACTTGCGATCGTGACACTACAATCCAATGTAATATTTTGAACATCCTGCTCACTCCCTGTCTGATTAACGATTATTCACTTTGAGAACCTAAGATCATCTCAATACAACTTCAACATCCGTTCAATAGACTTCCAAGTCTATCGTGGTGACGATATTAGCATTAGATAAAACAGATTAAAAAGACTTACGTGAAAAATATTTACCGTACGCAAATCAAAAACTTCTAACACTTTCGTTGAATCCACTATCAATCAGAAGTCTTAATTGAAACTGAAAAAAATTACTGAAATTTTTAGATAAAAGCGTAAGATCATATCAACACAAAAAATAAGGAAATTCCATGTCCAGCAGTAAACCCACCGCGCTTGAAGTCAAATCCTACCCAGTGTGGGACAAACCGACTCGGTTATTCCATTGGATTAATGTCATTCTCGTGCTCGCACTCATCTTAGTGGGTGGCATCATGATGTATCGCACTGAGTTAGGCATCACTGAGCTAACTGGCAAAATTGGCTTAAAAACTTTACACGTGTGGATAGGATATGCGTTTGCAATCAACCTCATCATTCGCCTTGCGTGGGGTTTTGTCGGTAACAAATATGCGCGTTTCAGCCATATGTTTCCCAATGCCAATAGCAAAAATGAGTTAATGGCCTACAAGTCAGAACTGGCCGCGGGTAAAAATCCGCAGTATTTAGGTCATAATCCTAAAGGTAAATTTGCTGTCCTCGGCATTATGCTGCTGTTAGTCACTATCATGGTAACTGGGCTTTTACGCGCAGGAACAGATATTTACTACCCGCCGTTAGGTAGTGCAGTACAAAGCTATCTGGCCGATACCAATGTCGACCCTGCAAGCTTAAAACCCTATGATGCCACTGGGGTAAATACCGAAAAAGCAGATGCGCTTAAACCGCTGAAGGGACTTGCCGGTGAAGTTCACGTTTATGCGGTATATCTACTTTTGCTACTGATTTTACTGCATGTATTCGCAGTGGTTTATACCGAAGTTAAACGTCAACCTGGGATTATTTCTGCCATGTTCTCGGGCAAGAAGATCATCCAAGGTCAGCCAAAAGACGAGTAATGTTTAAAAAACTGACGCTTGTTTTCCAACAAGCGTCAAAACAAATGCTCCCAAATATTAATGATTTTGTTGACTTAACCATTGCAATTTTGCTTTATACATTTGTAGGTTATCAGGTAATTTTGCTAACTCTAACGCTTGATGCAAAGACTCTTGTGCTGAGCGTATATCTCCCAAAGCAAACTGGGCTCTAGCAAGATCATAGTAAGCTCTATGGAAGTAAGGCGTATTATTTAAAAATTTTTTTAAATAGATTTGTGCTTTTTTATAGTCCGCAGATTTTAATGCATCGAGCCCTAAACCGTACCATTCATAAGGTGTTGAGTCATTAAGAGCAAGTAGTTGTGCCTCGACTGAACTTAGCTCTTTTTTATCATCAACCTGTCTTAAAAGTTGTCGATAATTACTAAGTAACACAACTTGGCTATCAGCGATTTCAAGTCCATATTTATAAAAATCCCGAGAAGTGTCATAATCGCCTGCACGACGGTGTAATATTGCCATCATATTTATAACAGGTGAGTACTTAGGCGCTAATAAAACCCCTCTTTCAAGCATTGCGAAACTTCGACTTAAGTCACCTTCCAGCAAAGCATCTACTGCAAGATTACGATAAAACATCGCAAGAAACTCCTTCTCACTAACAATAGCGCCAGCTCGATCATTCACGTCTGGAAAATAATCAATAACTGTATGATTTCCACCACTTAGATAGTGACCCTTATATGCGCTTTCAGATAGAAAAACGCGAACATGATCCGAACTAACAACCAAATCATCTTTAATATCAGTAAGTAATGGAGAAGAGTGAATTACTTGAAAAGTGGTTTCTACATTCAATATATTAGCAACTGCATAAGTCAACAAAGCTAGACTCATACAATTTCCACTCTGGGTTCTCAATGCTTCTGATGCGATATAATTTCTACCCTCGTAGTTAAAGTGTTGCATTTTACTACTGATGAATTCAACAACTTGTTTTCTGGGTGAAAGTTTTTCAATCTCTTTTCTTCTTATGAAATCATTTAATTCAGTGCGCTGTTCACTTGTAAGACTTGATAAGCTATCAACTGACGGAACAGGAATAGTCTGAGTATTGAATAATGCGCTATGTGATACAGGTAGAACTAAAGACTTACTTGCGAGCAACTCATCTACTGAGGAATGTGAAACACACCCAGAGACAAGATTTAATAAAATAAAAAACGATAATATCCTATAAAGTGTTAAAGAAAATGCTACATGAACTCTTCTTTTTTTAGAGTTAGATGAAAATAAATAAAAAACATTACTTCCATGTTTAGTCATTTCACTTCCCTATAAAGTCAATTTACATGCTGAACACAAAATGTATACCACGAATGCAAATACCCAGTCAAAACCATCACTGTTGTAACCGATTTTTATTTACACAATGTGCCAGTAAAGCTATGAAAAATATTTATTATTTGAATTACATTTATTTTGGCACTTAGAGTTACCTAGAATAACTATTCAACTTCTACTCTCTATGCAAAAAAACACCAGCAATTTGCTTAATGCCGATCGTTTTAAGTAGTTGAACGA
>NZ_VXCT01000119.1:0-2120 GCF_052850535.1 Shewanella sp. 1180_01 | reverse complement strand
GTTTGGTTAACCCGTTATCCTTATACTTCTCGCCTTAAGCGGTGATATTAGCGCCTGTCGGTCGATGACGCATATGAACACCCATAAAATGCATAGCTTGATGGCAGCAAGGGCAATAGCGCACGGCTAAGGTACGTTTGACCTCAGGTAACATGGGGAACACTGCACCTGCGACAGCCAACATCAGTTGGATTTGTTGCCGTAGCTTTTTGGCATTGCCTCGCAGTAAGCCATAGTCTCGTACTCGCCGTAATCCTTTGGGTAACACATGTTGTAATATCAACCACAGAAATTCGACCGCGGGCAAGCTGCGTACTTGTTGGCAGCGAGTCTGACTGTCTTGATAGGTAAAGCTCACCTGATTATCGACATGACGACAAATACTGCTGTCGGGTAAAACGCCCCGATAAAGGTAGCGCGACAGATATTGCAGTGCAGGTTCGCCTTTACCCACGAACTGACAATCGACCACCCATTTCGACTGGGATTGATGTGGCAGTTTAAGCTGAAGCGTGTCACTCAGATAAGCCAGTAAACGTGCTCGCCACACCTTGGCAAGATTAAAGGCGTTAAATAAGTAATGGGTTTGACACTTGCGCCATTGCCGCTTGCCTGAGTGGTAGCTCCCTGCTGGGATAATGAAGTGCAGATGTGGATGGTAGTCTCTGCGCCGACTGTGAGTATGCAGTACGCCGGTGAAGCCGATGTCACCACTGAGCTTAGGGGAGCGTGCGGCAAAATCTTTGAGTACACTCGCTGCCACGGTAAACATGGCGTGATAGAACGGCTCGGGTTGCGACTTCGCTATGGCTCTTAATTCAAACGGCAAGGTAAAGGTCACCATAAAATAATTCACCGGTAATAACTTAGCTTGTTGTTTACTCAGCCAGTCACATGTTGTGCCATGTTGGCACTGTGGGCAACTGCGATGACCGCAAGAGAGCGGAAACTCAAGCTGTTGCTCGCAGGTTTGACAATCCCAGCAACTCACCCTCGCCGTGTTGCAACGACAGCTGAGCATGGCATGGATAGCAGCATGTATTTCTGGGGTGATTTGATGGGCATAACGCCGCCGAAAATCCGCCAGATGTTGGCGTAAAATATCGATAAACTGGCTCATAACCCACACTCCCACCTCAAAGCTAAGCCGTTGGTCAGTTGGTTAATCGCCTCACAAGTGTTTTTACGGGTGATATCAGTGAGCCGCGTGTAACGGGCGGTGGTATTCAGGCTGTGATGGCCAAGCAGTGTTTGCACTGAGCGCAAATCGAGTCCTTGCTCCAGTAAATGGGTGGCATAACTGTGGCGTAGACTGTGCGGGCTGATGGCTTTATGAATGTTGCACTCTAAAATGACTTGCTTCATGGCTTTTTGGAGCCCGCCTCTGTCCATGAGTGAATCAGGTTGATTATCTTTACCCGGAAATAGCCAGTGAGGATGACGGTGGGTGCGCCAATAATAGCGTAAGGCTAACAAGGTGCGTTGAGGTAAAGGCACCAGTCTATCCTTGCCACCTTTAGCATCACGGATATGCACCTGCATGAGTCCTGCATCAATATCCCCGACCTGTAATGAAATCGCTTCACCAAGGCGCAATCCCATGCTGTACAGGGTTAAGAAACAGACCTGATAACGCAGCTGGCGCGTGAGGCTGATAACTATCGCGACCTCGCAGGGCGTGAGGATATCGGGCAGGTGTTTCACCTGTGGAGGCTTAACAATATTAAGCCACTGCCAAGATTTATTGAGGACGTGAAAGTAGAAAAACTGCAAGCCGTTGCGGTCGAGTTTGACGGTGCTCCATGAATGTGAGGCAATTAAGTCGGCAAAATAGCGCTTTAAATCATCGGTGGTCAGGGTATCGGGGCAGCAGTCAAAATATGCCGCAATACGGCGTATAGCTCGGCTATAGGCATCAATGGTTGCAGGCCGCTTGCCTTGCAAGGTTAAGTTGGTAAGATGTTGTTCATAAAGTAAATCAAAGCGTTGTTGTTCGTGAATGTCCATGATGATACTCCTAGGTTTGCGACCGAAGCAGGTCGCGTCTAGCAAGTATTTAGGATGAGGGGCAAAAGGATGGTTTTATCTTGTTCCTGCCGCAAAGCGGCTTCGTTCAACAA
>NZ_VXCT01000118.1:0-2299 GCF_052850535.1 Shewanella sp. 1180_01 | reverse complement strand
AGAAGGACCCGTGATGATAATGGTTCGCATCTACATCGAGTTGATAGTGATTCTCATCACCATAAGGTGTCGCGTTCGGTTTCAATCAAACCGTGAGCATCGGCGAGACACAAAATCCGCCCATCTGAAAATCAAAATTCCTCATAATTGCACATGATCATCGCTCCATTCCTATCCATGCGGGATGACTAATATAGGTAAAGATAACGAGTCTGGCACTCGGTTAAAATGAGCCCAGTCCTAGACAGAAGCAATTCACCTAAAACCGTCTAAAACCGTTTAAAACCTTGGCTTTTACCCTCTTCACCCTATTGCCAACATTTAACACCAAAGCAACAAATGCACGCTATTGCATCCTTCCTTAGGGTTGATGCAATGACTCGTCTGTAGCCCTACTGCTGCTTGGGCTAGAGTGCTCCCAACTTTTTGAGGCTATCTAGGGATTATCTAGGCCGCATCAAAAAACGGTTGAACCATATTGGTGCAACACACTGAACAACACCCATTGAATAGAAACATATCAATAACAATTCAAACTAAGGCAGCATGAGCCTAAAAACGCGTTCAATCACTCAGAAACAGTGTGCAGATCATCCCAGTTCACCTGCTTTTGATGACCAAAAACGGGGAGCGGATAACGCCTTCGCATGATGAGGCCGCGACCGAAACAGTGAGCCGAATAGAAGGATCCATTTGGGCGCCATCAATTCACCCAAAACAGCCAAAAACCTTGCATTTTGCCCAACTCTTCACGCCCTCAAGCGTTAACACGAAAGCAACAAAAGCGAGTCGTTGCATCCTCCTGTAGGGTTGATGCAATGACTCGCCTGTAGCCCTACTGCTACATGGGTTTGAGTGCTCCCAATTTTTTGAGGCTATCTAGGGATTATCTAGGCCGCACCGAAGAACTGTTGAACCCTAATGGTGTAACCCCCCCCTATCGCCACATAACATATCAGTAACAACTGCAACTAAGAAAACGTGTAGAATTCTCACTTGTCATCGTCGCACAGCACGTCTATATCTGCCCTATTTATGCCTGCTGCACCCACAGACATTAGCGAATGCCTGAACGACTAATACATCTGCAGGTAAAGCCGCTGACAAAAACGCAAACATGCACCTTGATGCCAGGCATCAATACCTATGCCCTATCCATCCCCTTATCCCAAGCCAGCGTGAGATTAGCGGACACACCTGCAGGTAAACACACGGCAGGATCATAGGACCAAGCAGAACAACAAGCTTAGGTACCGGCCATCATCGACCACCGGCATTAACGTATTGCTGTTCAGCACTCATGATGCGCTTTGGGATTGGATAACACGCCTGCAGGCGAAAAGAGTACAGTTCAAGAACATGCCGCACTAAGCCTGCAACTGGCCACGATGCCATTGTGATTGGGTAACACGTCTGCAGGTGAAGCCGTAGTCCAAGAACAGGCCGAGCTGTAGCGAGGTCCAGCTCCACTGTTTGTGATTGGAAAATGAAGCTACTTGTTACACGTCACTCTTCAATTTATCCAATTCGTCAGTGTTCAGTATTTTTGGGGTTACACGAGGTAAACCGGAAGAATTAAAAAGAGGAGAGTTTTTATATCTTCCATTGATGCGGTTCGTGACCACGATCCATATAAAGCGGACTAAAACCCCCATAAGTCCACGTTGCTTTGGCTTCGCTTGGCCTAAGGCAGTATCAGTGTTTAAAATTGCAACGTCTGCTCCAAAGTCTTTATCCATTTGCTGCCGGTCTAGGCAGCTGTGAATAAGGCCGATGAATGATGCTTTCCGGCTTGCCATAGTGTTACCAATAGGCGTTCCGCAACATGCAGCATACCAGCGGATCATACCGTTTTCACTGAGTCGTACTGCCGATATAAAATGTTCCCCTTGGTAGAAGAACAGGTGTTGTTGAGACACTTGAACGATCTCAGTTCCGCCTTGTTCATCTAGTACAAAAGGGGCTTTACCAAGAAAATGTGCGAACGCTCTGCAATCCGTGCAATAGCAGATGAGACGATTGGTAGTTCCAATTTTGTTGAGTTGTCCTTTAACAGCACCGCACTTACATTGAATTAGATGCATAGTTATCAACTTTCCTTAGTCAGATTACAAGCAACGCTGTGCTCTTATAACGCCCGCCATCACCCGAGCGAGGTACAAGCGTCGGTTGCATGGCATTGTGTACGCCCAGCATGGGCATGAACTAATGAGGTGAAAGTCCTCTGTAGGAAGATCACCGTTCAATAACATGCTGTTATTAAACGTTAACTACTAGCGAATGGCAAGGGCTTATCCGC
>NZ_VXCT01000117.1:0-2425 GCF_052850535.1 Shewanella sp. 1180_01 | reverse complement strand
TGAAGAGCTATGCCTATCATCTCTTTGATTTTTTTGTTTTTTTGCTCTGGCAATTTGGGGAAGCGGCGTTTTTCAAGCTAGGTGTACTTATCTACACTTTTTGAGATTTAAGCACTGAAATGACCGTTAAAGTGTAACATCGTACACTTCTGGTTGACTTGTCATTTTCAACAATAAAAAAGTGTACTTATATACACTTTTAGATTGAATGGGGCTGGTTTTAGGGCTAAGGTGTATGAAGTTACACTTTTGGAGATGATGATGGCATCACCGCTAAATCAACAATCCCTCGGCTTGTTAATTAAAGAACGAAGGAAAAGTGCTGCTCTTACTCAAGACGTGGCGGCCATGCTGTGCGGCGTAACCAAAAAAACGCTGATCCGAGTTGAAAAAGGTGAGGATGTTTATATCTCAACCGTATTCAAAATCCTAGATGGTCTGGGGATTGATATCGTTGCGGCTCAAACCAGCGACACCGAAACTAACGGCTGGTATTAACCCATGAGTACTTCCAAAAAGCTCACGTTAGAGATGCACCTCGGTGATTTAATGATCGGGGAGCTATCCTTTGATGCGACGACCGACACCTTTGCCGTACATTACACCAAAGACTGGCAACAAAGTGGATTCCCACTATCCCCAACAATTCCCTTAGATGGCACAGGAAGTAGCAGTCAGATATCGATGTTTTTGGTTAACTTATTACCGGAAAACAAAGGATTAGATTATCTAATTGAATCCCTTGGCGTCTCCAAGGGAAATACCTTTGCCTTGATCCGCGCCATTGGTCTCGATACTGCAGGTGCTGTTGCTTTTGTTCCTAAAGGGACTTTGCTGCCTGAAACACAATTACGGCCAATTAAGGCTGAAGAAGTTATTCAGCGAATTGAAGATCCCACAATGTGGCCGATGGAAATTTGGGACGGCAAACCTCGACTGTCGGTAGCGGGTGTACAACCTAAATTAAACCTGTTTTATAACGGTGAAGAATTTGCATTTGCCGAAGGCGCACTGTCATCTACCCATATTGTTAAATTCGAAAAATATCGCCATTTAGTGCTCAATGAATTTATGACGATGCGCTTAGCCAAGGCGATTGGAATGAATGTGGCTAATGTTGATATCGTTCATTTTGGAGATTACAAAGTACTCTGTGTCGAACGCTTTGACCGACGTTATATACCAAATGCGCAAAAGGTATTAAGAAGACATATTGTCGATAGCTGCCAAGCTCTTGGTTTTAGTGTTAGCAAAAAATATGAACGTAATTTTGGTTCAGGGCGTGATGTTAAAGATATTCGTGAAGGGGTAAGTTTTAACAGGCTCTTTAGTCTCGCAGCAAAATGCCGTAATCCAGTGGCCGCTAAGCAGGATATGTTGCAGTGGGCGCTATTCAATTTACTGACCGGCAATGCCGATGCACACGGTAAAAACTACTCATTTTTTATGACGCCAAGCGGAATGGAGCCAACCCCTTGGTACGATTTGGTCAGCGTGGCTATGTATGAGGATTTTGAACAACAGCTTGCGATGGCAATTGATGACGAATTTGATCCAAATAGCATTTACGCGTATCAATTGGCTGCATTTATTGATGGCTTAGGTTTACCAAGAAATTTATTAATCAGTAACTTAACGACAATAGCGCGAAGAATACCGCAGGCAATAGATGGTGTGATTTCAATGCTCCCGCCCCTTGATGAAGATGAAGCATCATTTGTGGCTCATTACAAAGCGCAGTTGCTGGCGAGATGTGATCGTTACTTTAGTTTTGCCGCCGATGTCAGGGATGTGGAAGTGTAGCTCTAGCTACAGCTACAGCTTATGACCCTGCGGTAATTTCGCAGGGGGGAGTGAAATACTATCCCTTGGCTTTATTTGTTAATCCATAGAGAGTTGGGTATATCCCATAATTCTTGATTGCTTTTAAAGGCAAAATTAAAGTCGTGGGGCTTCACCCCACACTTGATCTAGGAGGACTGCTCATCCTATCCTCCTTGCTATTGTTTTCACAAGCAGCCAAGACGTCCCTAGCGAAGTTACATGCATTGACTCTCTATTTATAAAGCAGGGCTTCGTGCTTATTCGAAAATCGCTAACGCTTCCGATGGGGCGTCCCTTCCCCCCGAAAGCTACGCAGACGTCCTGTCTGCGCCACACGCCATTCTTTCAATAAAGAGTCTTCAACGCCACGCGGCAACTTCGCAGGGGAGGGTGAACTTCTGTAGTCTCGGTGTCTGTTGTTAGATACAAAAGAGTTATGCCTGCCCCATCTTTGGCCGCTACAACTTTTATAAAATTTAACAATGTGTGGCTCGTTAAATTACTGAGGGGAGGGGGAACTTCTATGATTCTGGTATCGGCTGTTAATCCCAAAAGAGTTATGCCTGTCTCATCTTTGCAGTAGGAAAGCGTACCCGTTAAC
>NZ_VXCT01000116.1:0-2463 GCF_052850535.1 Shewanella sp. 1180_01 | reverse complement strand
AAGCTTGTTAGCACACGTTTGTTCGTTCTGGACTTTACGAAAGAGTTACCCTACAAAATCTCATCTATTAGCCCTCCACTTTAGTGCTTCTCTATAACAGCCGAATCCTGGTTAGATATACAGTCATATCGTATTACGCTAGTTTTTGAGGGTTTTGAGAGCAACATCCGTGCGCGTTTTTCCAAAAAATAAAATTGAAAGTCATTTTAAATCAACTAGATAAAATATATTGAGCTTAGTTAATAGGTTTGGAAAACGCGCATGCGCGTTTTTCCGGATGGTGTATTTGTAAAAAATCTGATAACTTCTTTACATACAGATAGTTAACTGTGCGCATTTTTACTGGTCTAACGTGATAAACGCGCATGCGCACGAATAAAATGTTATGTGTTTTTCTATGGAGTGGAATTATGAGTCATAATCAGAAAGTAGCATTTTGGAGCATGTTCATTATGTTTTGCGTCGGAGCTACAGCAAGTATTTATCCTCAAGGCGCATTCGATAATATTACTTTAGCAGGCTCAATTATCATTACTGGCTTTTATCTTATTGTTGCATTATTCATTCGAAAGTATGTAAAGTCCAACCCTAAAGACATTGATAAATGGTTTCAAAAATAAACACATAACAAGTTGCCCAAAATCGCCGCAAACAACGCGGCTGGGACAAATACTCACTGGGCTTCGCCCAACAACGTTCGCATTTGCCCATTGGCAAAGCGTTATGAATATTCAGTTTATAACCCGCTGATTATTCTATATAATTAGTGAAATTCAGTATTATTGTATTGCTATGAAAATTAAAATTAAAATAAAAAACTACTATGATGTACTCGATTATAACTATGTTTTGATATGTACCTCAAACAACAACGAAAAGAAAGCCATTAATCGAGTTTTAAAGCATCGTCGAGAATTGGTTATAAATATGAACTCGCTGGGTTGTAGTGTAGGTCTTGTAAATGATGTTTTTGTAATTCATTTGACAGGAACGTCAGGAATGGAAGCGAGGGAATCTATATCTAGATTGGTCATAGAGTTTCTTAAGAGGGAATCAAATCCCAATCCTAGTCTAATATTACTGGCTGGGTTTTGTTGGGGTAACCCAAAACTCACCAATCAAAATGATGTTATCATTTCCAGTGATATTATCTCTTTGAATAGTGATAGCTATCTTCCTGATGGACAATCTTATAAAGCAACTTCTTATGCTAGTTCAGTTGATGTGGGTTTTATTAAAAATAAAATCCAGACAGTAATCACTGGAACAATGGTTAGCTTAGAATCACTAATCGCAAAAACATCCAAAAGAGATGAGATTATTAAAAGTTTTTCTCATGTAGTTGGTGGCGAAATGGAAGCTTGGGGATTTGTTCCTAGTGTTGGTAATACCCCATGGGCTGTTGTTAAGTCCGTTTCAGATTTTGGTGATGACTTATTCAACCGAGATACTCAGGCAGCCGCAGCTAGTGAAGCTGCTACTGTAACCAAAGATTTAATTGGTTATTATCAGAGTGAGGGGCATTTAGATTTCAATACAACTTCATCTGATAACCTACCTTTAACTAATGCTTTGTATGGCAATGAAATAAAAATAACTAATGGTGAAGTAAATGCAATTAATCTTAATGATTATTTGCATAATATGTCATTTTTAATACAGTACAAGCTTGGATATTATGTAACAAGTGATGAGTATGGTGATAATTTTATTAAATACTTTAGTTATTTAATCTTGGAAGCTGTACAGAACTCATTTAAACATGGTAGAGCCACAGAAGTTAATATTAAATTCGATGATAAAAGTATCTTTATTCAATGTAATGGAAATGATTTTGACTTGAATGAGTTAAGTAATGTGGACGGGCGTGGAGGCCAATTCGCATGGCTTAAATTCAAAAAGAACTTCATTGATAATGAATATGTTACTTATAAGTTTCACAAGAAAAAGCACAAATTTAATCTAGTAAAGGTTAATCAGGATATTATTAGAATCATTAACAATTGTACAGCTAAAATAGTTGAAAATAAAATTGGTACTGGCTGGAGTGAATCTGAAGTCTTGAGTTACGATAATGATTGTGAGGCCGTATATATAGATGATCGACAAATATCCCTTCCATCGAGACGATTCTCATTGATTGAGGAAGCTAAACGGATTATTGAGTCTGGGCGGATCGTATTTGTATCAGTTAGTGACCAAGAGAACGAAGAGTTATATAAATCAACAGGCTATGGTCCGGATAAACTGAAAATATGGGTACACAATAAATATTCATAACAAATAAGGATAGGCCGCGCGTAGCCGCGACCTTATCCCAAGTGTTGAACAAGCCCGATGTTGATTGTTGACACTTTATTATGCAAATAGCGGATTGAGAATTTGTACTGGCGAAGGTCTTATTTTGAAAGAAACTTTTTGCAGACATGACCCGCCCTTAGCGAACGAGCTAATATTTTTATC
>NZ_VXCT01000115.1:0-2552 GCF_052850535.1 Shewanella sp. 1180_01 | reverse complement strand
TTGTTCTGGTGTCATTGGTGAGGCTTTCGGAGCATGCCCTTGGCGCTCAACTTGAAGCTGTGTTACCCACTTACTGACCGTCGATTTACCCACGTTCATAGCTTTTGCCGCTGCTTCTTGCGTGTAGCCTTGATCAACGACTAATTGAGCTGTTTCAAGCTTAATGGCGGCGCTATATCGTGCACGTTTACTTTTATTCATGTTGTCACCTAAATAGGTTATGAGGGGATCATAACATTTCTTATTAGATGGCCAAATTCAGTGTGCCACTACACTATCACTGAAGAAACCAATGCATCAATGCTGGAATTATTAGTTTTGGCTCTATCCATGCCCCGATCAAACTGGATGCTTCTTGCATATGAACTCGATTCTCGTGTGAAAGTTAACGACCGTCTAACGAGCTACTTGTAGTGGATAATTTTTGTGTGTTACTGGCACGTGCGCGGCGACAACACAAAAATGCGTAGCGAAAAGTTGTCCCTGTTTAGGCACTTGTTAAGTGCCAAGCCCAAGTTTTGCATATTTATCGCTAAGCCACATACGAATTTCCTCTGTATAGACTTGCCATTCTTCAGTCTCTTCAACAAAATTTAATATTTTTTCACGAACTTGTCTTTGACCGGAAAGCTCTGCCATTTGATCAAAGTATATATGCCAATCAATATATCCTTGAATGCCTTTTGAAAAAATTTGGAGTTCATTTATTCTGGGATCATTGCTATCCGAGTTCTCAAATAACAATTTAATGTTATATTCAGGACTTCCTTTTTGTCCTTCTGGAGCGAAGTTACTAATTTTAAATTCTTTTATTTGTTTAACAATATCAACACGATCTTGTTCTCGGTCATTACCGTTCAAGTGACGCTTACACTCCGACTCTCTACTTTCCTGATCCCTACATACATCTCCATCGAGGACACAAATAGTATTTGTAATATCCTGCCCCATGAGTTTCTTCCCTGCTAAAACAGCGAATGCATTGGACCATGCACCAAATTTACTAACTCTCACATGGGTCTGTAGGTGCATTTTGTAAACTAAGTTAAGTATTATTTCTTCTGAGAGTTCATCTTCTACACATATTTGCAATGGGTGAGTTAATAAACCTGTTAATTGGTGCATAACTTGCGGGTTAGTATGAGGCATAGCTATTACCCCGTTACCAGTATTCAAAATACCAAAAATATTAACATCAGAACTGAACTCAGAAATAGTTTCTCTATGTGTTGAAAAAACAACTTCAACTTTGTTTTCTTCAGAACGTTTAATAATCCTTTCAACTAATCTTTTGAAGGCTACCCCATGTAATAAGACATCTGCTTCATCTATTAAAAGTAATCCTCCATTTGAAATCAATGGACTATGTAATGCATAGAGCATACTTAAAACCCTCTTTTCACCCGCCCCCATAGAGTGTTCACTATAAGTCACACCATTATGAGTTAAACCGAACATAGTGTGAACTTTCCCACCCTTTTTGATAGTACAACTACTTAACTTTTCGTAGTTTCTACCCAAGATATAAACAATGTCAGATTTAATTTTACCCGCCGATTCATGCGCAAGATCCTCTGTTTCATATTCTTTATATCTACCCGCATTTTTATCTTCATTTAATGTAGAAAGTTCATGCAACCCTATATAAACAGATTCTCTTTCATGACGTCTTGCATAGATAGGTAGCCACCGACCTTGTTTTACACCAGGTTTTTTATAATATTTTTCAGTATAAGTTTTGTCTGTTATTTTTGGCTCTTTAGATGAATTTAACTCTTGATAATCAAATTCCACACTATATTCACTGCCATCCCAACTAGCATCTTGATTTGGGGTGAAAAAATGAGAAAGGCGGTTAAAGTCTTTAGAAGTCTGCTTTCCTTTAGGTTTAAACGCACATGCTAAAGCATGGATTAATGTTGATTTACCTGAACCATTAATACCTACAACTGCTGTTACTCTTTTGTCAGTTTCAAACTCTAAAGTAAAATCTTTAATACCTTTGAGGTTAGATATATGTAACTTTTTTAATTGGTAATTAAATCTAGAAATTTTAGATTTTTCTTTTTTTATTTTTGCTTTAACCATTAATTCCTACTTTAAACTCAAAATTTATCGGTGACACTGGCATTTTACGTCTTAGTATTTATGCGCTGCGCTGTTTGCAGGGTATAAATCGCTTGTTGGACTTGGCCGCTGCCACATCAGTGTAAATTGGTGTGAATGATGCTATAGGAATTTGTTTTTTTGCGGTAGCTATTTTTATACAGTTTGGTGGGTAATCACTTGATATCGTTTTAGCTTTATCATTCTTTCAAGCTCGCTTTTAGCGGATGCTGTTGTAAAAGGTTCAGCACGATACGCCGAAATAGCGCCATCTTCTTCGCGTTTTCACTGTCATCCATTCTTGAGCTGTCTTCCCTAAAGGTGATGTCAAGCAACCAGTGTTGCTGGTTCTCTATGTGCCAATGCTGACGCACCGTTTGGGCTGCAAGTTCGACGTCTGGAGGTAAAGAACTCAAGTAATAATTGTATTGAACTTTATTGAAACA
>NZ_VXCT01000114.1:0-2641 GCF_052850535.1 Shewanella sp. 1180_01 | reverse complement strand
CCTGACAAAGCCGTTAATCTGCTCATTTATTTTTTACTCAGAATCACTTCTACCACAGGCAAGCTGAGGGGCATATCAATTAAGCAGACAAATACAAAATGTTACTTAACTCCCCGCCAGAATTAATATTTGCAAAACAAAAAGACTCAGTCACGGCATTAATCACCCAACAAAAAAGGGAATAAACCTGAGTTTATTCCCTTTAAAGGTGAAGTGAATTAAATCGAGGTACGATTCAACTCAAGCTAAGCCAAGCTTACTTCATTGGCCAAGCGCGGTAAGATTTACCTTTAATGCGGCCGCCAGTAATTTTGTTCAGCGCTTTCTTGGCAACCTTACGATTAACGGCCACATAGGCGCGGTAATCGGTCACTTGGATTTTACCCACCTGTGAGCCTTCGATACCGTTTTCGCCCGTCAGCGCGCCTAAGATATCCCCTGGACGCAGTTTCTCCTTCTTACCGCCATCGATCTGTAAAGTGATCATGGTTGGCGCTGCAGGCGTGTTGCCAAGCAAGCTTTCAGATGGCAGTGATTCGCTGGTAATTTCGCGCTCTAAATACTCTTCTAACAAGGCAATCTTGTAACCGTCTTGGTCGTTATAGAAGGTATAAGCGGCGCCTTTACTGCCCGCACGGCCAGTACGACCGATGCGGTGAATGTGGACTTCAGTGTCGTAGGCAACGTGATAGTTAAACACGGCATCCAGCGCATCGATATCTAAACCACGGGCGGCAACGTCGGTCGCCACTAAGACACAGGCACTCTTATTAGCAAATTGCAGCAGGGTTTCGTCCCTGTCTCTTTGCTCTAAATCACCGTGCAAAGCCAATACGCTAAAGCCTAAACCTTCAAGCTCATCGGCCACTTTTTGGGTTTCGCGTTTAGTGTTACAAAACACCACTGCGCTTTCAGGCTTATGTTCTAACAACAATAATTGCAGCGCTTGCATACGCGCCTTGTCATCGTCTAAATGATAAAAATGTTGGGCGATGCTTAAGCTGTCGTGATTACCTTCAACTTTAACCATGCTTGGGTCATACATGATTTGCTTAGCAATCGATTGAATTTGCTCCGGGAACGTCGCGCTGAATAGCAGCGTCTGACGCTCACGTGGGGCTTGTTCGATAATCGCATCGAGGGCGGGTTGGAAGCCCATTTCTAACATGCGATCAGCTTCATCGAGCACTAACATGTTGAGATTGCTTAAATCTAAGCGATTGCGATCTAAGTGATCGACGATACGACCCGGCGTACCCACAATAATGTGCGCGCCGTGTTCCAGCGAGCCAACCTGTGGCCCCATAGGCACGCCGCCGCAAAGTGTCAGTACTTTAACGTTATGAATACCACGGGCAAGGGTACGGATTTCCTGCGCCACTTGGTCGGCCAACTCGCGGGTTGGGCATAACACTAAGGTTTGAATGCGAAAGCGTTTAACGTCTAACTTGTTCAGTAATCCTAAGCCGAAGGCGGCCGTTTTACCCGAGCCAGTTTTACCCTGACCTATCACATCCTGCCCCGCTAAAATGGGTGGCAAACTTTGCGCCTGAATTGGCGTCATCTCGTTGTAGCCCATAGAAGAAAGGTTCTCAAGCAGTTCGGGTTTTAGCTTAAGAGTCGAAAAAGCCATTGATGGATTAGGCTTAGTATCAGAGTTGCTCAAGGTGAATATCCTGTGGTGGGTAACGAAGCGGCTGCTAGGTTACTGAAATTGCGTTACTTATCGATTTAACTGGTCTATCAAGATTCTGGCTAGCTTGAGTTAAGAATAAAGCGCTATGCTCGCTCAACCCAAAAGCACGGCTATTGTAGCAACAAAGCGCAGCTTTTACCTCAAGTCCTTAAGCAATAGACATAGCAGGCGTAAACAACTACAAAAAAGCCCTGTAGGAATACAGGGCTTAGGGCTAACTTAGATTGAGGTTTGGGTTTAGAATTCGCTCAGCGCGGCTGATTTAACAAATTACGCGATTTGGCCGAAACGCCCTTCTTGATAATCGCGAATCGCCTGCTGAATTTCCGCTTGGGTGTTCATCACAAAGGGACCCATCTGGACGATTTTTTCACGGATAGGTTTACCCGCAAACAGTAACATCCCTGCGCCGCGCTCATCGGCTTTAAGCTTAAGCACACTTTGGCTATCGAGCACTAAAAACTCGCCCTGATGATATGACCACTGTGAATCTTCACCCTTGCTTAAGTCACCTTGGTACAAGTACAAGGCGACAAACTCATGTTTGGATAAATCGAGCTGCGCTTCACCATTCGCGTTTATCATCAAGTCGGCAATCGCCGCCTCACCAGCCAATCCTTGGATAGCCGCACTAATCAGTGGTTGATCTTTAAAGCCCCAATCACCCGCTAAGGCCTTTAAGCTAGCGCCCGTGTCATTGGCCGCTTCAACGCTCACGCTACCCGCAGTATCTTGATACTTAGCAGGACGCAATTTGTCTTTGGCGGGCATGTTGACCCAAATTTGGAATCCATGCAGACCATCAACCGCATCGGCCAGCGGCATTTCAGAGTGCACTACCCCGAACCCGGTACTCATCCACTGCACATCGCCGGCACGAATCGCCTTCACATTGCCCATTTGGTCACGGTGCTCAAAACCGCCCTTACGAATATAAGTGAAGGT
>NZ_VXCT01000113.1:0-2705 GCF_052850535.1 Shewanella sp. 1180_01 | reverse complement strand
CCAGCTGAGCTAAGCGACCTGGGAATTCTGATATTACACAATTTTAAGTCATTCTTTACTGAAGAATGGTGGTCGCTACTGGGCTCGAACCAGTGACCCCCTCCTTGTAAGGGAGGTGCTCTCCCAGCTGAGCTAAGCGACCTGGGATATAACTATTTTGTACAGCCATTATTTCTTTACAAATCATGTATAAAACAATGGTGGTCGATACTGGGCTCGAACCAGTGACCCCCTCCTTGTAAGGGAGGTGCTCTCCCAGCTGAGCTAATCGACCTCGCTGTGTGGAGCCGTATTATAGGGAGGTTCGATCTAGTGTCAACGCTTTTTAGTGAAAAAAGCATTGGTCGCGCTATTTTTGTTCGCATTGGCTTAATGCTAATCACGCCGCCGATCAAAGTGTTAGTTTATTCGCCTGTCAATGGCGTGCAATTTGGGTGTTTGGGATGCCGCGATAGCTAGACTCATGTCATTCGTGAGCATTTTTGGCGATAAAATGACAGGGTGTGAGTGACTCACAATGATTAGATGTTAGAGATTGAGTGGATAGCGGTGTATAGGCGTTGCGCCAAAGACACACTATTTATAGCTGAAGGCATGATAGGGGCAAAAGTAGGGCAGGGATCTAAGCGTAGCGAAAATCAATCCATGAGTCTTAAGTCAGATAAATGGGGCACAGGTTTGCGGGTGATAGCTGTGGCATCACTTTATATGTGCACCTTTATATAGGCTTCTCTATAAAAGGAGGGGATTTAGCGTCACGATTTTACTAGATAAGTGATACTGCAGAGCTTGTCCCATTTGCAGCGCCTGCTTTGACTGTTAGAATAAGCCCACTTTTTTATCGTGATTGTCTTTATCTAGACGACTTTATATAGGTTAGTGTCCCATTATGACAACTAAGACGCGTTTTGCCCCTAGTCCTACTGGTTTCTTACATGTTGGTGGTGCCCGTACTGCACTTTATTCTTGGTTACAAGCTCGTGCCAATAACGGTGAGTTTGTATTACGTATTGAAGACACTGATATTGAGCGTTCGACTCAAGCCGCCTGCGATGCGATTTTAGAAGGTATGAACTGGTTAGGTTTGACATGGGACGAGGGCCCGTATTACCAAACTAAGCGTTTTGATCGTTATAACGAAATTATTGCCCAAATGTTAGCAAAGGGCACTGCATATAAATGCTATTGCTCACGTGAGCGTATTGATGCGTTAAGAGAAGCACAAGCCGCAAACGGTGAAGCACAAAAGTACGATGGTTGCTGCCGTGACTTACCCGCTCGTGATACTGATGAGCCATTTGTCGTGCGCTTCAAAAATCCTATCGGCGGTTCAGTGGTATTTGATGACCATGTTCGTGGCCGTATTGAATTTTCTAACGATGCATTAGATGACTTGATCATCGCCCGTACCGATGGTGTGCCAACCTATAACTTCTGTGTAGTCGTTGACGATTGGGATATGGGAATTACTTGTGTGGTTCGTGGTGAAGATCATATCAACAATACGCCGCGTCAAATCAATATCCTTAAAGCATTAGGGGCGCCGATCCCAGAATATGCTCACGTCTCTATGATTCTCGGTGATGATGGTGCGAAATTATCTAAGCGTCATGGTGCAGTGAGCGTAATGCAGTACCGTGACGATGGTTATTTGCCAGAAGCACTATTGAATTACCTAGTACGTTTAGGGTGGTCACATGGCGATCAAGAAATCTTCTCATTAGAAGAAATGAAGCAATACTTTAAGCTCGGTGATATCAATAAAGCCGCTTCAGCCTTTAATACCGATAAACTGGTGTGGTTGAACCAACACTATATTAAGAGTCTTGCTCCAGAATATGTGGCGACACACTTACAATGGCACATGGACGATCAAAAAATTGATATGTCAAACGGCCCATCATTAGCGGAAGTGGTTACGGCATTAGCTGAACGCGCTAAGACACTAAAAGAGTTAGCCGCTTCTAGCCGCTATTTCTATGAAGACTTTGCAGAGTTTGATGAGGCCCAAGCGAAAAAGCATTTACGTGGTGTTGCGTTAGAGCCATTGCAACTGGTTCAACAAAAATTAGCCGCATTAACTGAGTGGACTGTAGAAGCTATCCATCAGGCGATTGAAGACACTGCAACAGAATTAGATGTGGGTATGGGCAAGGTTGGTATGCCTTTGCGTGTCGCTGTAACAGGGGCAGGGCAGTCACCAGGCCTTGATATCACATTATTTTTAATCGGAAGAAGCCGTTCTGAGCAAAGAACATCCAAAGCGATTGAATTTGTAGCAGATAGAATAAATTCCTAAAAAACGAGTTGACACTTTTAGGTGCGCTGCATAGAATGCGCCACGCAGTTGAGACACAGACGAGCAAATGCTTGTAGTGCACTTAAATGTAGTTTAATAAGTTTGGGGCTATAGCTCAGCTGGGAGAGCGCTTGCATGGCATGCAAGAGGTCCACGGTTCGATCCCGTGTAGCTCCACCAAACTTACTGTAGATGTTAAGCAGGAACGTGAGTTCGAATTAATATGTCTGAGGTCAGCTTCCTTCATTAGAAGAGAGTGCCTAAGACACCGTAGATGTTAAACGGGAACAATAGGTTCAAATTAATATGTCCGGGTCCCCTTCGTCTAGAGGCCTAGGACACCGCCCTTTCACGGCGGTAACAGGGGTTCGAATCCCCTAGGGGATACCATCTATTTTTTATAGAA
>NZ_VXCT01000112.1:0-2773 GCF_052850535.1 Shewanella sp. 1180_01 | reverse complement strand
GTTTAAGGGCAACAACCTTGAGCAATTAAGCCGCGATTATGGCTTAACCGAGCGAAGAGTGAGCGAGATTGTAGCCGAACAACGCGCGGCATTTGTGGCAAGAAAGCAAAGGCGGTTGTTTTGAAATCGAATCTATATCACAGGGCTACCAATAGGTAGCCCTTTTTATTCGTCGATTTTGGCGATAAACTCAACAAAACTTACAATGGATATGTTGAACAGTTAGGACGTTGAAACATGATTAAATGGATATTACTCGCTAGTTTTGTGGCACTGCATAGCACAAATGTAAATGCTGAAATTTACAAGTGCACCATTGATGGTGTTGAGTCCTACAGCCAAGATCCATGTGCCGATGATGCGCAACTGATCACCGTCACTCCACCCGCTAAACTACATTCAGATAAAGATACTCTGAGCATGGATGAATTGTTAGAACAATGTACCGCCGTGCTAAAGAGAAGTGCGACGTTTAAAGACCCTGATTCGGTACAGGTTTTAAGCTATAAGCCTGATTGGGTAAGTGATAAAAGCGGCGTGCGAAGAGTATTAATGATGGAAATAAATGCTAAAAATGGTTATGGCGGTTATAACGGCGGGGAATTTTTCCCATGTTATCTTAACCATAGCGGGACAAAATTAAGTGATCACCAATTTTTGATAAACAAGTAAGAGTCAATCAAAGGGTAATTCAATGGACGAGTTAGCAAATGGGTTTAATTGGCTGAATACATTAGGCATTCCTGCTGCTATAAGTGGTGTTTTTGCTTTTATAGGTAAGCGCTATCTGGACAAGCGACTAAATGAAGAGAAATCTTATCTGGAGCATGTATTAAATCAAAAACGTGAGATACAAAAACAACAATTAAAAAACTCTGAATTTATCTTTCATAAGCAATATGAAGCTTCTCAGGAGTTATATTTATTAAGGCGATCGTTGTTGCCAGAATATCGAACTCCAGACATGGATTGGGAGGATGCGATGGAGTTCGTGTCTGAAAATCTAGGCATTTCAGCTGAACAATTAAACGGGTTTCTTGGTAAGTATTTTACTGTTTTATCTCCTAATATTGTTGAGTTACTCCAGAAAGCTATAAACGCTGCAGAAGAGGGACAGTTTTACAGTGATAAGCCAGCATTTATTGCGGCTAATGCAATGTATAAATCTGTAGAAGAATGTTCTTCACTGCTTAAGTCTGAAGTCGATGGTCAACGTCGTGTAGAAATAAAATTTTCGATGAAAGCAAAGTAAACTAATCCCGAAACCTTTCCAATCCGCTCCAAACCCTTAAGCCGAGACAATGAACCCATGTTCACTGTCTCGGTTTTTTTATGGCCTTTGTCACCCACAACAACTTTCGTAGCGGCGTTAACAGTATGCCGATTGCGAATGCGCAGCCCAAACGCATACAAAACCGAGTCTATCGCCAGTGCGCCAAAGACGGTTTTAATGCCCGTATCAAGGCGGAGTTATCAGGCAATGTACCTACCGTCGTGCCTTTGTATAGCAACAGTCTCACCCGTCAAAGTTACTTTGAACAAGGCTGGCATGCCGTCACTCACCTCCATATTTTAAAAGCCCGCGAGCAACGCAAGGCACAAGCTACGGTGGTGCCTAATGAACAGTAAACTCAAGGCGATTTTACTGGCCGTAGGCTTAAGTTCGGCGGCCATCACTGGCGCACAACTTACCGATAAATGGGAAGGCAATAGCCTGGTCGTCTATGTCGATGCGGTTGGCGTGCTGACCGCATGCCGTGGCCATACGAGCAAAGACTTAAAGCTTGATCAAATCTTCACAGAGCAGCAATGCATGGAGATCTTTGCTAAGGATATCGCCAAGGAAGATAAGCAGTTGCTCAGCCTCACCGCGCCCGTAACGCTCACCCACAGTGAGCACGCCGCCTATTTATCGTTTTTGCACTGGGCGGGATACGGCAACTTTGCCAGCTCAACCTTGCGTAAAAAGCTGTTAGCTGGCGACAGAGTGGGCGCGTGCAAAGAGCTAACCCAAGCCTGTTCAACCAATAAGCAAACGGGTGAGCGCGTCTGCAATGGCTGGACGTATGGCACCGACCTATTCGGTAACAAGGTGCGCCTAAATGGCCTCATCAAGCGCCGCGCCGAAGAGCAAGCTATTTGCTTAAGCGAACTGGGCCTCTCGCAATCAAAGGGGAGCGCGCAATGAATCCCTCACAAATCATTAGCACTGTGCAGTGGCTATTTTTGTCACTGGCATTAGTCACCATTGGGCTGATGTACCACCAACAGCAGAGCACTAAGAGCCAACTTACCCAAGCGTTAGCTGACAGTGCAACCCTGAAACAGAGCGCAGATGCCCTGGCGGTATGGCTGCAAGACGCCAACCTTGAACACTTTGCCCTAAAAGCCGAAGGCGAAACCCTCGCCCTGCAGGTGCAAACCGTCGAACAGCAAAAGGCCGCGTTAGCCAACCGCAATCAAGATCTTAACCATCAACTCACCCAGTTACTTGAGGACGCCCAGGATGAACAAACACAAACATGGCGTGTGGCTAGTGTGCCTAACGATGTTGTGCGCGTGTACGACAACGCCGCCCGCTGTGCGTTACGTGCCCACTTACAAAACAGCGTATGTGTTGCCGCCCGAAGCACTGATGCGCGAGTGCAACGTCACTCAGGTACCGCCACAGGTATTGCAGTGCCTGCAAACCCAACAGGTGGTGTGTCTTCGCAACCCACCGCTCAGCAATCAAGAGTTAGCGGGGCTAATGCTCTCGCTACTCACTGATCTT
>NZ_VXCT01000111.1:0-2837 GCF_052850535.1 Shewanella sp. 1180_01 | reverse complement strand
TCGGGTGGTGGCCCCTCACGGACTTGAACCGTGGACCTAACGATTATGAGTCATAAAAATGGCAAGATTCAATGAGATAATAAATTAATCTAATGAGACATAAAACTTAGTAAGATTAATGCTTTACTATGTTGCTGGTGGTCTTGTATTGTTTTGTTATATCTCACTCAGTCTTGCCACTACGTCACCCGTTACAGCAACTGTAACACTAGGCTATGGCAATGCTTTAACTCAAGGCCATGCCATGACAACAAAAGCCCTCACGGAACGCGAAGTCAAAGGTGCAAAACCCAAAGACAATAAGTATGAATTAATTGACTCATCCCGCGAGCGTGGAGCAGGTCGTTTAGTCATTGCTGTTTACCCTTCAGGAGCCAAAGTCTTTTCGTTCAAATATCAAATTGACAGTAAGCGGCAATATGTTCAATTAGGCCGTTACCCCTCTATGACGCTTGCACAAGCGCGCGAAATTTCTCAGCCGCTAGCGGGGATGTTAAAGCAGGGGCTTGATCCCAAAATTGAAATTGAAAAGGAGCAAGCAAAAGAAAAGGCCGCTCAGCAAGTTGAAGCAAAGAAAGGTAGCCTAGGCCAGCTATTTGAAGGTTATACCCAGCAAATGAAGGTTGACGGCAAACGAACCTTTAAAGCCGTGTTACATGCGCTTGAAGCGGAAGTTTACCCAATAGTAAAGCCTGAAACTAAGGCTAAGGACGTAAGCGTAGATGACATTAAGTTGATTCTAGGGCGGATCATACGCAGAGGGGCAGCAGTTCAAAGCAACCGTACTCGATCATACCTTAGTGCCGCTTTTAACTATGGTCTTAAGCATGATAATGATCCTGCCAAAATGGGCTGTGATGTTTTATTTGGCATTGGCTTTAATCCTGTACTCGCAATACCAAAGCAGACGGCCGCCGAAAGCGTTGGTGAAAATTACCTTACCTTTGATGAAACGCGAGAGTTATTAGCCATACTCGAAACCCGTGAAGGTTTTAGGATGGGGTTTCATGTAGCCAAGTTAATACAGCTTTGTTTTTATACTGGTGGGCAACGTCCCTACGAGCTAGCGGCTAGCCGATGGGATGCAATCAACTGGAATGAAGCGACATTTGAAATTATTGCTGATGTATCAAAAAACAAACGTGCTCACCTGTTACCTTTGGTTGAGTCTGCAATAACAATACTTGAACAGCTTTATGCTGAAAGAGATCCATTAAACCCCTTCATTTTTCCGCATAAATTCGACCATAGCCAGCATATGCGGCTTGATTCCTTATCGCAAAGTCTTTGCCGTTATCGGGAAGCTAGACCAGACGCGAAACACTTTGTTGCTCGTGATATTAGGCGCACTTGTAAAACACTTATGGGCGCGCTAGGCATATCTAAGGACATTAGGGACAGATTACAGAACCATGCACTTAATGACGTATCTAGCAAGCATTATGACCGTTACAGCTACTTGCCCGAAAAGCGCATAGCCCTTGAAGCATGGGAAGCTAAGTTAAACGAAGTTGAGCAGGGAAATGTTGTTAGTTTGAGGCCATGTCATGCCAAATAAGAGATTAATTAATGCAGGATCTGATGGATTTTCATCTACAGAAGAAATAAAGGTGTTATTGAAAAGTCTTGAAAAAATGATTTCAAAATTAGAGTTAATAGATGATGTAAATATCCCAGATGACATAGGGGAGATTAAACGCGAAATGCTAGAAAAGGCTAATGACAGTGTTTTAAATTATCGAGATGGGAAGCGTCTGACTGTGCTCAGCGATATGTTCAAAGGAATCGTAACAGACCCTAAACTACTGGAGATTCATAATTCACTACTTGCCGCAGCATTATTGGCAAGAGCGTGTGGTCTTGAAGGAATGTATTCTCATTATTATAGGCAAAGTTTTGTATTAATTGAGAAGTTTGTAACGGAAAGGCTAGCGTCTGTTCATCATTCTGAAAAAAGAACTACTTCATCGCAGACGGAAGCTAGAACGTTAGCTAAACGATTCTGGCAAGAATCCCCTCACTTTACTTTGCAAAATGTATCCGAATTGGTGGCTAGTAAAATGAACCTTGCTCCAGTGACAATTAGACAATACATATCCGATTTGAACCCACGAAAAGGTCAGCGTGGACGCCCAAAAAAGTAGGGAGTTAGTAACTACCTTTTTTTTATATCTCAAAAATGCCTCATTCTTACGATGTCTTTTTAAGTAACATTGAGGTTCAACACATGACACAAACTAATCAACTACAACCGCTTATCAACTATAAGCAAATGGAAGTACTTACAGGTCGCGATCGTCGCTCTATCTGGCGTTGGTGGGCCAAAGATAAATCTTTCCCGAAACCAATAATGAAAGGCGGGCGCGCAATAGGCTGGAAGCAAGAGCAATACAATGAGTGGTTAGCTCAGTTAGAAGGGGCAAACCATGAATAATTTAAACCATAAAAAAACAGGCACCCAACCCGCCAAGATTGACACTGCCTGTTTGCACTATCTCGCTATCAAAAATAGCTTAGATGATGATAAACCGATTAGCTCAGTTTTACTACAGCCGCAGCTTAATGCTGCTCTAACAGTTGAGCAAGCGCTAATGGCAGGTTGTTTCCCGCCCAAACTAACAACAGGAATACGCTATTTGATAGCCCATTGCCCTACGGTGCGTAAAACCGCAGAAATGGCGACACACGGCATTCCATATCTACCCAGTTTTTTACAAAGAGCCAATCCATTGTTGAGGTTCTATTGTCGCCAGCAAATTTGCTCACGTGCCCTTGGTGATGGTACGGGCAGGGTCGAGTATTATTTCTGCCCATATGCTGAGGAGGTCGTGAATGAC
>NZ_VXCT01000110.1:0-2946 GCF_052850535.1 Shewanella sp. 1180_01 | reverse complement strand
TGAGTGAAACTCATTTGGGTTGTATGGTTAAGCGACTAAGCGTATACGGTGGATGCCTTGGCAGTCAGAGGCGATGAAGGACGTAGTAACTTGCGAAAAGCGTTGGCGAGCTAGTAACAAGCATTTGAGCTAACGATGTCCGAATGGGGGAACCCAGCAGCATAAGCTGTTATCGCAACATGAATACATAGTGTTGCGAGGCGAACCCGGGGAACTGAAACATCTAAGTACCCGGAGGAAAAGAAATCAACCGAGATTCCCCTAGTAGCGGCGAGCGAACGGGGATTAGCCCTTAAGTCAGTGGGGTGTTAGTGGAATGTGTTGGAAAGCACAGCGGCACAGGGTGATAGCCCCGTACATGAAAACTAACCATTGATGAAAACGAGTAAGGCGGGACACGTGACATCCTGTTTGAATATGGGGGGACCATCCTCCAAGGCTAAATACTCCTGACTGACCGATAGTGAACCAGTACCGTGAGGGAAAGGCGAAAAGAACCCCTGTGAGGGGAGTGAAATAGAACCTGAAACCGTATACGTACAAGCAGTGGGAGCGGTTCTTGAGACCGTGACTGCGTACCTTTTGTATAATGGGTCAGCGACTTACATTTTGTAGCGAGGTTAAGCGAATAGCGGAGCCGTAGGGAAACCGAGTGTTAACTGCGCGTTTAGTTGCAAGGTGTAGACCCGAAACCCGGTGATCTAGCCATGGGCAGGTTGAAGGTTGAGTAACATCAACTGGAGGACCGAACCGACTAATGTTGAAAAATTAGCGGATGACTTGTGGCTGGGGGTGAAAGGCCAATCAAACCGGGAGATATCTGGTTCTCCTCGAAAGCTATTTAGGTAGCGCCTCGAGCGAATACCATTGGGGGTAGAGCACTGTTAAGGCTAGGGGGTCATCCCGACTTACCAACCCTTTGCAAACTCCGAATACCAATGAGTACTACTCGGGAGACAGACGGCGGGTGCTAACGTCCGTCGTCAAAAGGGAAACAACCCAGACCGTCAGCTAAGGTCCCAAAGTACTAGCTAAGTGGGAAACGATGTGGGAAGGCTTAGACAGCTAGGATGTTGGCTTAGAAGCAGCCATCATTTAAAGAAAGCGTAATAGCTCACTAGTCGAGTCGGCCTGCGCGGAAGATGTAACGGGGCTAAGCTAGTCACCGAAGCTACGGGTGCACAGTTTACTGTGCGCGGTAGAGGAGCGTTCTGTAAGCCGTTGAAGGTGAAGGGGTAACCCACGCTGGAGGTATCAGAAGTGCGAATGCTGACATGAGTAACGATAAAGGGGGTGAAAAACCCCCTCGCCGAAAGACCAAGGGTTCCTGTCCAACGTTAATCGGGGCAGGGTGAGTCGACCCCTAAGGTGAGGCCGAAAGGCGTAATCGATGGGAAACAGATTAATATTTCTGTACTTCTGCTAACTGCGATGGAGAGACGGAGAAGGCTAGGCTAGCGCGGCGTTGGTAGTCCGCGTTTAAGGTGGTAGGTTGATTTCTTAGGCAAATCCGGGGAATCGCACTTTAGTGTGCAGACTGAGAGCTGATGACGAGGTCCTAAGGGACTGAAGTAGTTGATGCCATGCTTCCAGGAAAATCTTCTAAGCTTCAGGTTAGTGGGAATCGTACCCCAAACCGACACAGGTGGTCGGGTAGAGAATACCAAGGCGCTTGAGAGAACTCGGCTGAAGGAACTAGGCAAAATGGTACCGTAACTTCGGGAGAAGGTACGCTCCTGTTGGTGATGAGACTTGCTCTCTAAGCTGACGGGAGTCGCAGATACCAGGTGGCTGCAACTGTTTATCAAAAACACAGCACTGTGCAAACTCGCAAGAGGAAGTATACGGTGTGACGCCTGCCCGGTGCCGGAAGGTTAATTGATTGGGTTATCGCAAGAGAAGCTCATGATCGAAGCCCCGGTAAACGGCGGCCGTAACTATAACGGTCCTAAGGTAGCGAAATTCCTTGTCGGGTAAGTTCCGACCTGCACGAATGGCGTAATGATGGCCACGCTGTCTCCAGCCGAGACTCAGTGAAGTTGAAATTGCGGTGAAGATGCCGTATACCCGCGGCTAGACGGAAAGACCCCGTGAACCTTTACTATAGCTTGGCACTGAACATTGAACCTACATGTGTAGGATAGGTGGGAGACTTTGAAGTTGTGACGCTAGTCATGATGGAGTCGTCCTTGAAATACCACCCTTGTAGTTTTGATGTTCTAACCTAGGTCCCTTATCGGGATTAGGGACAGTGCCTGGTGGGTAGTTTGACTGGGGCGGTCTCCTCCCAAAGAGTAACGGAGGAGCACGAAGGTTGGCTAAGTACGGTCGGACATCGTACGGTTAGTGCAATGGCATAAGCCAGCTTAACTGCGAGACATACACGTCGAGCAGGTACGAAAGTAGGTCATAGTGATCCGGTGGTTCTGAATGGAAGGGCCATCGCTCAACGGATAAAAGGTACTCCGGGGATAACAGGCTGATACCGCCCAAGAGTTCATATCGACGGCGGTGTTTGGCACCTCGATGTCGGCTCATCACATCCTGGGGCTGAAGTCGGTCCCAAGGGTATGGCTGTTCGCCATTTAAAGTGGTACGCGAGCTGGGTTCAGAACGTCGTGAGACAGTTCGGTCCCTATCTGCCGTGGGCGTTGGATGATTGAAGGGAGCTGCTCCTAGTACGAGAGGACCGGAGTGGACGAACCGCTGGTGTTCGGGTTGTCATGCCAATGGCATTGCCCGGTAGCTACGTTCGGAATCGATAACCGCTGAAAGCATCTAAGCGGGAAGCGAGCCCTAAGATGAGTCATCCCTAGGAATTTAATTCCTCTAAAGAGCCGTTCGAGACTAGGACGTTGATAGGCATGGTGTGTAAGCGTTGTGAGGCGTTGAGCTAACATGTACTAATGACTCGAGAGGCTTAACCATACAACCCAGATGGGTTTT
>NZ_VXCT01000011.1:0-115708 GCF_052850535.1 Shewanella sp. 1180_01 | reverse complement strand
TGACATAAACAAGAATATATACCGTTTGCACGACGATTATCTAAAGCACGCTAGCTTGCGATGAACAGCCATAGACAGAGGATGAGCGAGATATATGCGCAGTGTTGTTTTAGACTTGAGAATTGACTCCACTGTGCGAGTCGATGAAACTGGCATGAATATTTTCATCTGGGCGATCTTTCTGGGCCGAAATCAAGTACACTGCGCTCCTTTTGTTTTATGATGAGCGTTTGGTTCGCTTGATAAGACAAACGTGACAAGCATCATTTAGGAAATAGAGCAGAATGAGCAAGGGCAAAAAATACGATTTTCGCGTGACACAGTGCGACAAAGGTTGGAAAACTGAAATCACTCGTCGCATGACATCAACTAAAACAGTTGTGTCTAAGAGCCATGATGGTTTTGCGACCGAAGCCGAAGCGCAAGCTTGGGGCTTGACTGAATTACAAGTGTTTTTAGGCACGTTAACTGAGCGCAACAAACGTCGTTCAGAGAAACAAGCTAAAGCAAAATTAGCGGCAGCATTAGCGGCTGAAGCGGCAACTGATGCCGAAGATCTTGATGAAGATGATTTCGATGAAGAGTAACACCCACTCGTTCAGTATTGTCTTATCAAGCTAGTGTGACTGTTAGGGCGCGCATGACGCGTTCTGAAACGTCACTCTGGCTATGAATAACAAAAGGCGGATCTTAGGATCCGCCTTTTGTGTTTTTGTCGCTTAACCTCTTTGAGCTTATCACCTCATTTCTTCCTGTTCCTTCATGTTCTCTCTGCACATTTTGGCCGATTTAAGGGCGTTATCATTATTATTCTGTTTTTAGATAACTCTCTTGTTTTTGGCGAGTTTCAGCGCTATTGCGTATTCTATACCATTAATAAATAACGATAATTATT
Organism: Shewanella sp. 1180_01; assembly: GCF_052850535.1. NCBI lineage: Bacteria > Pseudomonadati > Pseudomonadota > Gammaproteobacteria > Alteromonadales > Shewanellaceae > Shewanella > Shewanella sp. 1180_01. The sequence continues at coordinate 114,813 of NZ_VXCT01000011.1, read as the reverse complement.
ATCGTTTGGTTTACTTGGATTCGGGTCTGTGCTCATATGTAGATAATTCGAACACACGTTTAATTTTATTAAGGTAAGGGAACTCCTATGAAACTACTTCAATCCAGTTTATTACTGTGTTTGTCGGCTTCGGCAACCATGAGTTATGGCCAAGCCTTAGATGGAGAGGCGTTACGCTTGCTACAGGCGTCGCTAAAGGATTCGACTTTAGATGCACAAGCTCAGTTAACCAATACTAAGCGGGCATTGGCGTTAGATTTGAGCCATCAATATGCGCAGCTTGCGCCTATCTTACAGACTGAAATAAACCAGTATCAGTTGGCAGTAAATGCCGATGACATTCTGTCTCAGCATAGGCTCAATGATAATGTGATCACCAAAGCCGATGCGTCGATTCGTCGAGTGAAGGGCCTAAGTGCCAAAGCAGATTCTCTGGTGCAAGTGCGTCTGGCGGATGAAACCATGTTAACCCCATGGCAGCAAGGTGAGTCTCCTTTATTTGCCTATGAGCCCGATGGTGACGAGCGTCAGTGGGATTATATTGAAGCCTTTGATATTCATGGGCAAGTTCATCAATTAGACGTGTATAACCTACCGCAGCAGCCGGTGTTTGTGGTCGGTATCGATAGTAAAAAAGCCTTTGTGGCTGGCTTAGAGGTGATGCGGGCGACATTTGCCGAAGCACAATCGGCGAAAAAAGAGGGCGCGCTACTGAGCCGTGCGCAAACACAGGCGGTGGCAGACAAGCCTATTTCAACCACAGTGATCAAACAAATATCCTTGAAGGATGACCATGAGCCGTGGATTTCTGGTCGTGCCGAGATTTACGGCATAGTGACTGGGGTTGACCCGAGCCGTGAAGAACCTGTGCTCGATATCGTCGAAATGCCCTATTTAGATTATGCGGATATGACCTATTATCCGAATCAAATCATCATCCATTGGGAGCGTTATCGTTGGGCAGCTGCGGACATGATCCTAATGGAGCATGACGATGGCACTAACTATAAAGTGTTGGCCTCTAAGTTGTTGGAAGCGGCAGAGCAGATCTTAAAGTCGATCCCCGATCCTGAAGCTCAGGGTTATGCGCTGATCCCGCAAATCACCAATGGTATTTTAAGTGTGATGCCGGATGCTTGGTTCACTAATGACGATGACTTTGTTGACGTGTATTACACCTTGCAGGAAGGGGTTGAATATCCTAACTTGAACGGGGCTAACGGTAATGCGATGACGAGCTTTGCGCCATTAGTCATCCAACCAAGACCCTGATGAATCATTGCGGCTAAATGCAATGGCTGGAATGTAAAAGCGGATCCTAAGATCCGCTTTTTTGTTTTTATCACTTAACGTTAGGCTAAGCCATTCACCTTAAGCTTTTAGCTTGAAACTACCTTGCATAATCGCCCAGTGGCCTGGGAAGCTGCAGAAGAATTGGTAGGCTTCAGTAGCGCTCATGCCAGCAGTGCTAAAGGTGATAGACGTTGATTCGCCGCCGCCCACTAATGGCGTGTGAGCGATAACGCGAGTATCACCCGCTTTGACATAGGCTGCATCAGGACCGGCACTCATACCTTCGGTTGCTACGGCTGACATATCAGCTGCCTTAGTTAATACCCAGTTGTGGCCCATAGCTGCTTTTGGCAAAGTGCCTGAGTGGGTTAAGGTTAAGGTCACTTCTTTACAGCTTGCAGGTACAGACAGCTCTTTAGTGTCAAATTGCATTGCATCAGTGGCGGCAATTTTCAGTTCACATTCGTTGGCACTCGCTTGGCTAGCGAATAATAATCCGAGGCCGATTAGGCTAGTGCTGGTCACGTTACGTAAAGCTGTGCTTTTTGCTTTCATCTGGTACTTCCTTATTTGAACAAGGGTAGCCGAGTCCTTTTGACTCGGACATGCGCCTGCCAGCATAAGCAATCTTTATTAAATGGGAATGAAATCAGCGTGTAAATTATGTATATGCAACTTTCGTTTGAGTGCTGCATTCTCTGTGACTGCAACATCCTGTAACGGCAAAATCGCTAGCGGTAAACATAGACGAGCGAGTACTTAGCTGGCGTGAACTAAGTACTCGCGGATTATCATTAATGGCTTTGATTTATAGCTTTGATTTATAAATGATAATTTAGAAAGTCTGACTCAGGGCGTCTAACTCAAAGTCGCTTACTTTTTTAGTACGAAAGCTCCTGTCGATATGGGATAGCACGCTGTGCGCCTTGGCGAGTCACAGTAATGGCACTGGCCGCATTAGCAAATCCAACGGCGGCGGCAATCGACATGCCTTCGCTCAAGCCAACGACTAAGGCGCCGTTGAAGGTATCTCCTGCGGCGACTGTGTCTATGGCTTGCACTTCAAGCGCGGGTACTAGCCCAGTAAAACCTGGGCTGCTGATATATGCGCCTCGACTGCCTAAAGTGATCACCACAATCCCTACACCTTGCTGGTGGAGGAGCTGCGCAGCCATTTGGGCATCATCGAGATGATTAATTTCAACGCCTGTTAAGGCTTCTGCTTCTGTCTCATTAGGCGTAATAACATCGACCCACTTGAGTACATCGTGCCCAAGGGCGGTCGCTGGAGCGGGATTTAATACCGTCGTCACACCAAGATTTTTGGCCATTTTTAGCGCTTTTGCCACTGTGGCAGCAGGGGTTTCTAATTGTGCTAATAAGTACTGAGCATTAGCAAACAGAGCATAGTGATGTTCTAAATCATCGGGTGAAAGAGTGGCGTTGGCACCCGCAGCAACACCAATGGTATTTTCACCGTTGTCACCGATAAAAATCATCGCTGTGCCGGTACTCTGCTCCGCTACTTGGCTAATTCCTTCTGTACTTATGCCATCTTTAATCCAGCTTTGACGCATATCATCGCCGATACTGTCTTGGCCGAGGTGGCAGATAAAGTCAGTACGGGTGCCTGGTTTGGCTAAGCGCGCGCAGGCGACGGCTTGGTTGGCACCTTTGCCGCCCAGTTCGAGGCGATAATCTCGGCTCATCAAGGTTTGCCCTGCTGCGGGCAGGTACTCAAATTTCATCACATGATCGGCATTTGCACTGCCGATAACGAGTATCTGGCTCATAGAAAACTCACTGTTATTTTCATCTGCGATTGAGATAAGTTGGATCATAGACACGTAAACTGTCTACCAGTAAATCGACAAAGCCTAGTCTATCGAGCCCAAATAGCACAGTCGCATTGGCGGTTTTGCCAGTGAGTTGATAGCGATCAACCACTGTCATGCCTAAGGTCAACTCGCTTTGGGTTTCAATCCCGACCCAGCAATCTTGTGCCTCAAACAGCTCAGGTTTGAGCAACCAAGCGATAGTACAGGGGTCGTGCAATGGCGCGCCAATAAAGCCCCATTTAGGATCTCTGTGGTAAATCATAAAGAAATCCAATAACTCGGCGACGCACTGAGCAATTGGATTTGGGATGGCGCGAATCCGTTCTATGTCTTCATCCATGATTTGCGCTTGATGGGTCACATCGAGCCCGCACATAGTGATGGGAATACCTGACTTAAAGACGATATCGGCGGCTTCGGGATCGACAAAAATATTAAACTCGGCGGCAGGCGTCCAATTACCGACACCCGCGGCGCCGCCCATCAGCACAATGCGCTCTATTTTAGGGTGTAGCTCGCTATGACTCGCCAGTAAAAGAGCAATGTTCGTCAGCGGCCCAGTGGGCACTAAAGTCACTGGCTGAGTGCTTTGGCGGATTTGCTGCGCCATCAGTTCAACGGCCGTTATGGCTTGTGGGCTGAAGCTAGGTTCAGGCAATGCGGGGCCATCGAGTCCTGTCTCGCCGTGAACATTGTCGGCGATAATCAGTTGACGTGTTAGCGGCTTAGTGGCACCGCCCGCGACTGGGATATCACCACGGTTTAACAGGGTTAAGATCCGCAGGGCGTTGTTGAGGGTTTTATCTGGGGTTTGATTGCCTGCGCTAGTCGTGACGGCAAGGGGAACGAGGTCTGGGTGAGCTAAGGCTAAGATCAGCGCGATAGCATCGTCATGGCCGGGATCGCAATCAAGAATGATGTGACGAGTCATACTGTTACTCCTTTAAACAGCGGTACTGGATGCTTAGAATAGCATGCCATAAGTTAGGCTCTAGCCTGTGGAGGGTACTTGCAGAGCAAACCGTGAGCGTTTTCGTCTTTTTATCAACAAGCTGCTAGAATTCTGCCCGTTTTTGACACTAGGCGATGTTAGGTTAATCCATTCTTGCTCTGTCTGCTGCACAACATTGAATGACATATCCAAGCAAATACAAGGAAATAAGTAATGCTCACTCATCGAATCACTTGGCCTAAGGCTTTACTCGCGGGCATGGTTGCCATGCCGATCTCTGGCTGCAGCAATCCTCAACCTATGGCCATTATTGAAAGCAATAACGAGTCATTGCTGCAGTTCGATAACGGTAAACTCATCCAATTTAAGGAAAAACCGAGTCCGCAGTATCGCCATATTCCCTGTGATTTACCGGCAGTAAGTTCCGTGATAGCAAATGATATGGCAGTGGCTGCCATCACCCAAAATGGCGATGTGATCACTTGGGGAAATAGTTTTAGCGGCGGCGATAGCCGCGAAGTTGCTGCGGAGCTTAAACACATTAAACAAGTCGTGCCTGTAAAGGAAGGTTTTGCCGCCCTGCGTGAAGATGGCACTGTGGTGTACTGGGGACGTGCAGGGAAACTGAGTCTCGACAAAGCCCTGCAAAGCCGTATGACAAACATCACTAAACTCTATGCTAACCGTGAGGCGGTAGCCGCACTCGATGCCAGTGGAAAAGTGCACACTTGGGGTTATGGGCCCGAAGGCGGCAATAGCCAGCATGTGCAGGATAAACTGGTGGATATAGTTGATATCTTTGCCGAAGGACGAAGTTTTACGGCACTTAAGAAAGACGGCAGCACTGTGATTTGGGGGCAAGTTGAACGTTCAACCAATATGAAAAAGCTGCTGCCGCAGTTAATGGATGTTGTGCGTGTTGAGTATACCCAAGGGACCTATGCCGCTTTGAAAAAGGATGGCAGTGTCGTGACTTGGGGGCAGAGTAGCGATATTTACCCTATTCGCAGTGCGCTTCAGGATGTCGTGAGTATTACGTCAAATAGCTGTGCTTTTGCAATCTTAAGTCCAGCGGGAGAAGCGCACTTTTGGGGCAATGAAACGAACTGCGGTATCGATTGGCTCAAACAAACAGATATTAAAGGCGTGAACAGTATTGTCAGTGTCGGCACGGGATTTCTGTTGCTGCGTGACAATGCCGTACCGCAAATCCTCGTCGATAACAGTGACTACGCCTATTTATATGGTTTTCACTATGCCCAAGAGATCCTCAATCAATATTGGCAGGAGGGAAGCAAAATCACCATAGGTTCAGCATCATTTGTATTCACCCGTCCTGACGGCAAAGTCGTGCCAGTAGGCTATAGGGTTAACCTAGAAAATGTCGAGAAGCTCATAGAACGCATCCCGCGATTAACTTGGTTAGCGAGGGCGGGTGAGGGTTATGTCGGGATCAGTGAAAAGGGGGAATGGGTCTCTTGGTCGATGAATAACGAGATGTTCGCCAAATCTCCGCTGCAGCCAGCCGATTCGTTGGTGATTAAGCCGCTGGATTTTACCCCTGTTACCCAATGCGAAACGCAAGAGCAACGGCAGGCGATTCTGAGTCAGGAAAGGCCTAAACCTGAAGTAAAAATGTGGTTATTTAGCGAATAGCATTCACCTCTTTTACCATCACGGCGCAGATAAACGGAGTATTTCTCTGTTATTTACACCGTGACAGTGATTATTTCTTTTAAAGTGGCAGTTAATCTAGGCTTTTGACTGTTTTCAATCTGGGTTATTCGCTAGAATGCTGGGTGTTTTCTGTTCAATTTCATGATGTCGTATTAATTAGCATTAGTTATAAGTGCGATACAAGGATGATAAGTATGAAATTAGCATTGTGTTCACCTATTGGATTGTTTCAAGGTGCCAGTGTGTTATTACTCTGCAGCTTAATTGGCTCAGAGCCAGTTCAAGCCACATTAGATATAGCTCGGAGCGAAAGCGGCGCAGCTCATACCCATGTATTGCCCGTATTTGGTCAGCAATTAGGGTTCAATCTGCCTGCGGGCTGGAAGCAGGCTTATCATGAGGAGCAAGCTGGCATGTTTATGGCAGAATATGTGCCTGAGCAGGAAGCATTAACCCAGTGGAGTGCACTATTTTGCGTGCAGGGCTTTAAGGATATGGCCGAGAGTATTAGCCCTGAGCGTTTTTTAGATGCGATGGCCCAGACCTATAAATCGACCTGTGACGGCGAAGTGGTGTACCAGAAGCTCGGCGACACTGAAGTTGATGGACATGAGGGATTTAAGGCTATTTTAGGCTGTACAGCCATGCCCAATATCCACAATGTCACGCAAGTGAATCCCAAAGCCTATGCTTCAACTCCTCAAGGGGAAATTGGCTACTATACGGTTGTCAGTGGCAATAAAGATTTGTATCTACTGCATAAGTCGATGCGAGGTGCCGTTTTTTCTGCCGATAAACCACCATTGCAGGCAGATAATAGCCAAGATTTTATCTCCGCTTTAGTCCCATTCTCCTTGAAGTAGACCGTAGACGTTCGCTTGAGTTTGATGGACTTTCATCCGTATAGACGTCTATAATGCGCGCGCTCAGGCTCTATAATGTGCTGAGCCTTAAGGGAGTATCGCTGTTTTATTGATGGCTGTGCCCTATGAATCAAATTTTTAGTCAACCTTCTGAGGTGCTTGCGTGCGAAAGCCGCGAGATAATCGGGAAGCCAGTGAAATTCTGGCACTGCCCCCGCAACGGTAAAAGGTGAGAGAAGACCGCGTTTGATTGGTGTGTTCAAGACAGAACCCGATAGTCAGAATGTTAAAGGTCAGTCTCGCGTTAATTCTATTTTTACGGATTAACATAGCCTAAGTCCGGAGACCGGCCCTAAAGGTGTTTTTGAGATTTCGGTGGGCAGATCTCAAAATGCGATAGTCACTGTCAGTATCTTTTACTGAATGAACAGTATCGTGGCGCTAATGCCCCGTTTTCCTTGCAGGAGTTAAAGGTAAAATGGGAACAAATCCAACAAAAATCGCGCTGTTGATCGGTAGCCTTTGCAGTTTTTCCGTTATCGCGCCCGCTATGGCGGCTGACGCTACCAGCACAGCGAAAGTCGACGAGCATCTTGTCGTGATCGGCCGCTCTGACAATACCCCGTTAAATATTGCCGCGAATGTGAATGTGATTGACGCTGCGGCGATTGAAATGAGCGGTGCCACTAGTGTGACTGAGGTTTTACGCGGTCAAAGTGGTATTCAAATATCAGATAATAACATCGGTACTAGTTTTGCGATGCGTGGCTTTAGCGCCAGCACTGCTGTGAATAACACGCTGATTTTACTTGATGGTCGTCGCCTCAATAATATCGATATCGCAGCCCCTAGTCTTAATGCCATTCCGCTTAATCAAGTGGATCGTATTGAAATTTTATCGGGTAGTGCGGGTGTGCTTTATGGTGACCAAGCCGTGGGCGGGGTGATCAATATTGTCACTAAGTCCCCTGAAAATACTGGCGGCAGCGTGCAGTTATCTGGCGGTAGCTTTGATACCTATGAAGGTCGCGGTGATGTGTCTGGCGCGATCAACAAAGATTGGCGTTACTTTTTCACTGGTAGCTATAACCAAGGTGACAACTATCGCAAACATAATGCTAACGAAACCGGCTCTATTCTTGGCCGCATTCAATATAAAACGGCCACAGACTCGTTCTTCGTTGAAACCAGCTATTACGATGATGACCGTGAAAATCCTGGCTCGCTTACAAAAGATCAATTTAAAGACAACCCACGTGACTCTGGGAACGATAAGCAATATTCTCACGAGATGACCACTGCGGCGCGCACGGGTTATCAGCATCAGCTTAATCAAAATTGGGCTTTAGCAGCGGATTTAGATTATAGCGATACCTTAGTGTCTTCTTTTAATTGGGGGGCGAACAGCCATAACACGCGCTCACTGTTGATGTTTAGTCCTAAAGCGTTAGCGAACTACAGTACCCGTCAAGGTGAGCTAAACCTAGTCACAGGTTTAGACATCAGCCGTGGTAAGGCTGATTTTGACACTATGGCGCGCAGTAATGTGCAGCAAACACAAAGTGCTTACTTACAAGCCACTGTTCCATTAAGCCATACCCTAAGTTATGTTGTGGGTGGGCGATATGCGCGGGTGACCGACGAGTTAGTCGATCGCAAAGTTTATCCTAATGGTATCGATTTAGATGAAGATGCGACAGCATTTGAGTTTGGCCTAAACTACCGTCCTAGTACGGAGCACAGATTCTATCTACGTGGCGATGAAAACTTCCGTTTTGCGAAAGTGGATGAGCAAGCTTATACCCCTAAAGATGTGTTTGGCTTAAAGCCACAGACGGGCCGCTCCTATGAGGCGGGTTGGGATTGGACGCTTGCCAGCCAAACCCTGCGAGTGAACCTGTATCGCCTCGATTTAGAGGATGAAATCGTGTTCGATCCTAGCGCAGAGACACCTCCAAAAGGAGATTTCCAAGGTGCGAACGTCAATGCTGACGCTTCTCGTCGTTATGGCGCCAGTGCCGATTGGGATTGGCAAGTGACTAAAGCGCTGCAGCTCGGGCTAGAGTATAACTATATCGATGCTGAATTTACCGACGGTAACAATGATGGCAAGGAGCTGTCTTGGGTGGCAAAACACACGGGGCGCGGATATGTCAGTATGGATTTTGCTGAGCATTTCCAAGTCTTTGCCGAAGCAATTTATACTGGTAACCGCTTTATCGAAGGCGATAACGGTAATGAAGGCGATAAGCTGGCCAGTTACGTGCTCGGTAATTTAGCCTTGAACTACAACCGTGATGCTTGGCTTGCCAGCCTGCGTATCGATAACCTATTTGATAAAGACTATGTCAGCGCAGGCTATTACGGTGGCCTTTGGGGTGATAGTTATTACTCTGGTCGAGGTCGCGATATTCGTTTTACCCTTGGTTATCGCTTCTAGGCATTGATTCGCTCAATTTCGATAAAGCCAGACTCAGTCTGGCTTTTTATTTTTTAGGCTCTGTTCAAGGAATAAATTTTGAAATAGGTATAGTCTTGAATATCGTTTCAGTAGAGTGACTAAATTGTCGTTATCTTTAGTGGTTAGCGGGCAGCAATAACTAAACAGGAATAATTTATCTATTACTCTGCTGTTTGTGGCTGAAATTCTTTAAATTTTGGGTATGATGTGAACGGTAACCGAATTATCTTATTGTCAATAAACAGGTGCAAAGTGTCTTATGACAGATCTTGAGCAACAGGTTTTTACTCAAGTTAGAGCTATCATAGCGAACGAAGAGCAAGTGATTGGCCGACGAGGGATTTTAATACCACTCAAAAAAGCGATCCTTGCTGAAGGCGACATTCGTAACGTGATCGACATCATCTCGAGTGACCCCGCATTGGCGGCGCACATGTTAATGCGCAGTAATTCCGCACAAGCATCTGGGGTGATTAACCCTAAGACTCGCTCGTTGAAAGAAGCTTTAGTCCGCTTAGGTCAAGTGAATATCTATCGCTATGCCTTTACGTTTTATCTGCAAGAACGCCTCGATGAGCTGCCGCAGCCCTATAAAAAGTTAGTCCAAGGTTATTGGAAGTTGACTGAAGATATTGCAACAGATGCGGTGGACAGTTTAGCGGAGATGGAAGGCGTTGAGGTTGATGCTGATGAAGTGCAAACCTTGGCCCTGTTCAGTGTGTTCGGCCAAATTATCGCGCTCACGGCATTTGCCTATTTAAATGCTAATGCCGAACAATCATTCCCTTTAAGCGTGATTAAGTCATTGATTGATAATCAACAGCAGACTTTGACCATAGAATCATTCGAAGCGTTAGACTTAGATCAGGACTTACGCCAAGAGTTTATGATTGCCCATAATTTGCGTCAGACCCGCAATTCGAATTCCCCTGGTTTAATCTTGCGCCGCGTATTGTCTATGCGTGGTCTGTTGATGAATCCGCTGTAATATTTCGATGCATTAAATCGCTGTTTGATCCTATGAAATAGTCATTAGATTCATTAAAAAAGCCTGCATCAGCAGGCTTTTTTGTTAGGTTTCACCTGTGTTAATTTGTCTTCTGCTGGCGGGATAAACCTTCACTCGCCACCAGTTGTAACCAATTTTGGATCAAGGCTGAGTTGGCGCTATGGCGGCGATAGGCACCAAATAGAGGCCGTTTTAAACCTTCTTGCCCTAGCTTCACTGTGGTGAGGCTTAGGCCATGTCCTTCATTTATCGACCAGTTCGGCAGTGCGGCTATGCCGTCTTTACAGGCGATGCGTTGCAGTAACATCATGGTTAAATCACAGGTTTTCTGCTCACCCGCTTCTATGCCTGCGGGCTCTAAAAAATGGCGATAGATGTCTAAACGCGTCAGTGGTACGGGATAGCTGATGATCGGTAAATGCACTAATTGCTTAGGGGTGACATAGGCTTCTTTTGCTAGAGGATGATCTCTAGCAACCACTAACTTCACTTCAAAATCAAACAAATGCTGATAAGCGAGTGAATGCCCAGGCACAGGATCTGAGGTCAGCACTATATCCAGTTCACCCATTTCCAAGGCATTGAGTGAGTCGAACAAGTGACGGCTCGACAGATCTAACTCCGCTTGGGGATAGTCTTGTCTAAATTGCTCCATCACAGGCATTAACCAGCGAAAACAGCTGTGGCACTCAATGCCTACCCGCAACTGATTGGTTTCGGTTTCAAGGCCATTCTTAAGATCTGTCTCGGTTTCTAACACCTTAGGCAAAATCTCTTCCGCGAGATGAAGCAGGCGTGCACCTTCTTGGGTGAATGACAGCGGCTTACTCTTACGCACAAAAATAGGCGAGTTAATCCTTTGCTCCAACTCCTTAATTTGGTGGGAGAGTGCGGATTGAGTGACAAAACGTTTTTTGGCTGCGCCCGCCAAACTGCCACTTTCCTTCAGGGCCATTAAGGTTCGCAGATGTCTTAGTTCGATCATGTTCACTCCAGGTGAAATTCGCTCATGTTGTGCTTGAAATCAATTCGGTTGCTGGAATAGAGACTAACACAATAAACTTCTAGACGTCCAGACGCCCATTGTTATTTATCAAGGCGGAAATGCTGAAAAGTGCCAAGAGAAAACAATCTGGTGGGTGCAAGTGCCGAATTTGGCTTATCTCAAATAAAGGAAGATAGGGTATGCAATTAAATAGTCTTGGGTTTCCCCGCATCGGGCGTCGTCGTGAATTGAAATTTGCCTTAGAAAAATACTGGCGTGGTGAGAGTACTCAAGCCGAATTATGTGAAGTAGCGAGTGAACTGCGCCGTACCCATTGGCAGTGGCAAACCGCAGTGGGCATTGAGCAAGTTCCCGTGGGGGATTTTGCCTTTTACGATCAAGTATTAACCCTGAGTGCGACCTTGAATGCCATCCCTGATCGCCACCGCGGCGAAGGCGCTATCGATCTCGATACCTTATTCCGTGTTGCCCGCGGCAGAGCGCCAACGGGCCAAGATGCGCCAGCCTCTGAAATGACCAAGTATTTCAATACTAATTATCATTATTTGGTGCCAGAGCTGACGCAAAACCAAGAGTTTTCGATTGCTTACGAGCAGTTTTTTGATGAAGTCAGCGAAGCGCAAGCGCTAGGCTATAAAGCAAAACCTGTGCTACTCGGCCCTGTTAGTTACTTGCACCTTGCTAAAACTGTGGGTCAAGAGTTCAATAAGTTAAGTTTATTGCCTAATTTATTAACTGCTTATGCTGACATCTTGGCGCGTTTCGCCGCCAAAGGTGTGGAATGGGTACAGTTAGATGAGCCTGTGTTGGCATTAGAGTTAGGCACGCAGTGGCAAGCAGCGATAGCAGAGACTTATCAAGCGCTAAGCACTGTAAACGTCAAGGTTCTTTTGGCGAGTTATTATGGCGGTATTGCGCATCATCAAGCCCTAGTATCTGCCTTGCCAGTGGCTGGTTTGCACTTGGATTTAGTCACAGCCCCAGAACAACTGGCTGTGTTTGCAAATGCGTTGCGCAGTGAGCAAATTTTGTCGGTGGGCGTGGTTAATGGCCGTAACGTGTGGGCGGCAGAAATCGATTTGATTGCCGAGCGTATTGGCGCAGTGGCGCGTGATTTAGGCGATCGTCTGTGGATTGGCACATCATGTTCATTGCTGCACAGCCCAGTCGATTTAGATGTTGAAGTCAAACTATTACCTGTGCTGCGTAAGCAGTTAGCCTTTGCTAAGCAGAAACTGTTGGAATTGAGCAAAATTCGCCAATTATTGTTGGCGCCTAATTCGGATGAAGCACAAAAAATCAGTACTTTTTGTATCGCTCGTCGTCAAGCCAAAGCGCAGGCTGCAGATAAGCAAGTGATTGATCGTGTTGCGGCATTAACTGCTGCGGATTATGAGCGTGTCAGTGATTTCAGTGTACGCCAAAGTGTGCAGCAGCAAAAATACCGTTTACCCCTGTTGCCAACCACGACCATAGGTTCGTTCCCGCAAACACCCGCTATTCGAGGATTACGCAGCCGCTGGCGTAAGGGCGAGATAAGTGATGCTCAGTATACTGAGCAGTTACAACAAGTGACCCGCGATACTATCGAACGCCAACTAAAACTGGGTATCGACGTACTCGTGCACGGTGAAGCCGAACGTAACGACATGGTGGAATACTTTGGCGAGCAGTTAGCTGGCGTTGGTTTTAGTAAAAATGGCTGGGTACAAAGTTATGGCTCACGTTGTGTTAAGCCACCCTTGATTTACGGCGATGTGAGTCGTCCAAAAGCCATGACAGTCGATTGGGCAAAGTTTGCTCAAAGCCTGACTGACAAACCCGTAAAAGGCATGTTGACGGGGCCAGTGACGATTTTGCACTGGTCATTCGCCCGTGAAGATATCAGCCGCGATGCGATTGCAACACAACTGGCGCTGGCGATTCGTGATGAAGTAGTCGATTTACAAAATGCGGGGATTGGCATTATTCAAATAGATGAGCCCGCCTTCCGTGAAGGTTTGCCATTGAAGCAAAGTGAGTGGCAAACCTATTTAGATTGGGCGGTGAATGCCTTTAAACTCAGCGCTGCTGGCGTGACTGATGAGACTCAAATCCACACTCACATGTGTTACAGCGAGTTTAACGACACGATTGCCGCGATTGCTGCCATGGATGCAGATGTGATCACAATCGAGACGTCGCGTTCGCGGATGGAGTTACTCAACGCCTTTGAAGATTTTGAATATCCAAATGAAATCGGCCCCGGTGTGTATGACATCCACTCACCAAACATCTCAAGTGTGGAGGCCATGGTGCAGTTAATCGAGAAAGCCGCGCAGAAAGTCCCCGTGCGTCAATTATGGGTCAACCCAGATTGTGGCCTAAAAACCCGAACTTGGGATGAAGTCGAACCTGCATTGAAAAACATGGTTGATGCCACGCGAGAACTACGTCGCCGCCTTGGTTAATATCACTGCTTGAGTGAGAGTTTTTAACTGAACTTATTGAGCTTACTCAGTAAAAAGACACCGGATGTTTATGCCTCCGGTGTCTTTTATTCGCTGCGAATAAGGGAAACGCCACTGTCTATTGGCCATGTTTAATATCAAGGTTCAATAGACGTACGGAGCGAATAACGATTCTTAGTTTAGGCTAATTAATCAGTAGTAAGCTATTGATAACCTTGTTAGATGTTAAGCATCTCGTGGTAAGCCTTTTTTGATAATACGCACCATGCGTTCAGTCTTGCGGCGTGCTTTTTGTTGTTCAATTGCTGCGATATCGGCAAGGCGCGATTGTTGCGCATTGAGCGCCCACTCGATATGTTCACTCACTATCTCATCGATATCGTCACTGTTATTGCGGGCGTTAAGTGCGGCAATAATACTTGGGCTTGCGGGGGCGTTACCCAGTGCGACTGCGATATTACGTAACCAGCGTTTATGGCCAATGCGGCGAATGGCGCTGCCTTCAGTTTGTTTAAGAAACTCTGCCTCGCTCCAAGCAAAAAGGCTGAGAAGATCGGGCTGTTTTAACTGCGGGCGAATATGGAAGTCGGTTTCGGCGGTGAGCGGCGCTTGGCGATTGATGGGACACACGAGCTGACAATCATCGCAGCCATAGATGCGGTTGCCCATAAGTGGCCTAAATTCTTCAGGAATGGCGCCTTGCAGCTCTATGGTGAGATAGGAAATACAGCGTCTACCATCAACCACATAGGGTTCTACGATTGCCCTTGTTGGGCAGGAGGTGATGCAGGCGACACAAGTATTGCAGCCTTCTTGAATGGGAATATCCACAGGCAGAGGCAAATTGATCAGCAGCTCACCTAAAAAGAACCAACTACCCGCCTCATGGTTGAGTATGAGTGAGTGTTTACCTGTCCAGCCGATACCGGCTTTTTCGGCTAATGGGCGCTCGAGTACGGGTGCTGAGTCAACAAAGGGGCGAAAGTCAGCGGCATCGAAACCGAGAGCAACTAACTCTGCACTGATTTGATCCCCCAGTTTTTTAAGCCGAGCGCGGATCAACTTGTGGTAGTCGCGACCTCCCGCATAACGGGAAATATAACCTAAGTTGGGATCGGTGAGATTCGTAGCAAAGCCAGCTTCGGGTGGTAAATAATCCATCCGTACGGATATCACCCGCACTGTGCCCGGATGCAATTCTTGCGGGCGAGCGCGCATCATGCCATGGGTGGCCATATACGCCATTTCGCCATGAAAACCTTTGTCTAGCCATGCTTGGAGTTTGGCTTCTTCGGCCGTTAAATCTGTATCGCAAATGCCAACCTGCGCAAATCCGAGTGCTTTTCCCCACGTTTTTATTTGCAGCGCGAGCCGCGACAGTGTGCTGGCATAGGATTGATTAGGGATTGGATTGGCTAAAGTCGACATGGATTCATTGCAGCGAGTCTCTTGGCTAGGTGGCAATATGATAGCAAGTTTTCACTTGTTGCGGACGCGTTTACTCAGTGAGCATGAATGAGGCGCGATTTTCTTTAGGCAATATGTTTATTTGCAGCTGAGATTGAGTCTATGATTAGGTTTAATGTTTCGCTTTTGGTATCAGTATGCTGAGTGCGTTTTCTCCTAGGGCATTTTTTCTTGCGATGAGTCTGTTAGGCCTAATGCCTAATCTTGTTTTTGCTGCGCCTGATAAGTTGAAATTGGTGACCGAGGCTTGGCCTCCCATGAGTTACGAGCAAGATGGCGTTCCCCATGGTTTTGCAGTGGACTTAGTTAATACCCTGCAATCGAGACTGGGACAGAGCGAGAAAATCGAGGTCTTACCTTGGGCACGGGCGTATTCGATTGCCAATACTTCGGCGAATGTCTTACTTTTTGCGACGTCTATTAATGACGAGCGTGAAGATCATTTCGATTTTATCGGCCCGATTGCAACCAGCAAAATTGCTTTGTATGCGAGGGCGGCAGATCCCATTGTGCTCGAGCAACTTGCTGAACTGCAATCTAAAGATATTGTCGGGGTTTATCGAGAATCCGCTGGAGCACAGCTGTTACAACAAGCGGGTGTCGATAACTTACTGGTGGCGAGTTTTCCGCAGCAATCGGCGAAGCAATTACTGTTCTCTCGAATTCGTTTATGGTGCCAAGCGGATCTTGCGGTTAAGCAGATACTCGAAGAAGTGGGCGCTAGTGAGGCAGATATACGCCAAGTGTATGTCGTATCAGAGATTAATCTGTATTTAGCCTTTTCTAAAGGGACGTCGGCGGCTACGGTCACGAGTTGGCAAACAGAGCTTGAGAAAATGAAAGACTCAGGGGAGTTTAGTCGTTTATATCAGACATGGTTTGGTGCTTTACCGCCGCCATTACAGCATCAAGTGTTTTGGCATAAAAGCGTTTAACTCTCGCTCACAGCTTCATTTCTGGCAGCTTTAACACAATTCCTTCCCGCATTTTTAGCCTCATAAAGGGCGTCGTCGGCACGTTTCAGTAGGCTGGCAAAGTCTTTGTCTTGATAGGTATTTTCAGTATTTTTTTGTGGCGCTAAGGTTGCGACTCCTGCGCTAACAGTCAATTTGAGTTCAGCGGGTAAATCCTCTGCGCCTAGACGACTAATTTGAGCTTGCAACTGATGGGCAAGTTCACAAGCACGTTCAGCATCTGTGTTGGGTAAGAGAATTAAAAACTCTTCACCACCGATACGGCCAATAAGATCTTTATTACCCGTTAGGGCTTGACTTGCGCTTGCGATCGTCAGTAAGGCGCGATCGCCCAGTTCATGGCCGAAGTTATCGTTAATTTTCTTGAAGTGGTCCGCATCAAAGATAATCACCGAAAAAGGGCTTTGTTGTTTTAAGGCTTGCTGAAAATACTGTGCGGCTTGGGCATAAATATGCCGACGATTAGGGAGCTTGGTGAGGTAATCGGTGAGGGCTATGACCTGTAATTGGCGATTTCTCTGCACTTGTTTATACGCAAATATCGACACTATTGTTAGGATAAAGCCCGTCAATAATAAAATGATGTGTTGCAATGACTTATTCTTCTCAAGCAGCGCGAGTTCTTGTTCTTTAAGGTTTTGGTTTTCAATCAAACGTTGATTTTCAGATTCAATCCTAGTGGTATCAAACTTCACTTTTAATTCTGTGGTTTGATGTGAGAAGGAGTTGTCGTCGATCTTTTTGGTGAGGGCGACAAATTCCTGCAATGCGCCATAGGCCGCAGGTAAATTATTTATGGCCGCATAGACGTCACTTTTTAGCTGTAATAGTTGGGTGAGTCCCCGATCATTTTGCAGAGTACGAAAGGCTTTTTCCCCCTGTTCGAGTTCAGTAAGCGCTTCTTTATAACGTGCTTGTTGAAACTTGATATTGGCCGTAAAGAGTTTCATAAAGCTATAAGCGGCATAATCTTTTTCGCTAATCACAGCTGCGGCTTCAGTTAAATATTTTTCCGCTTCATTAAGACGATGGAGTTTGATTAAGCTAAAGGCAATGTCCGTCGCCATAGTGGCGGCCACTTTTTCTAGCTGATGTTCCTTAAAGTATTGATAGCTGAGCAAGAAGTGATCAATAGCTTGTTGATGTTCACCCAGTTCATCTAAAGCCAGACCTATTTCTGAGGTGACATACATTGCCTGTTCTTGGTTATTGTTCTTTAAATAGAGTGCTTTGAGTTTATTGTAGTAACGGATTGCACTTTGGGGATCGCCATAACGTCTAAAGCTGGTGGCCATATCGGCAAGATTGATGTTAGCCCAGCCGGTTAAATTCAGTGACTCGTATAGATCTTGCGCTGTTATGAGGTCGTCTAATGCCGCAGAAAAATCACCAATGTAGGAATACAGAGCGCCGCGAAGGCTGCGTGAGTCGGCGATCAGTTTAAGATCCTCATGCTCATAGGCACGCTTAACGCTGAGGTTATAGCCTTCCATTGCGCTATCTACATCACCATTTAACTGCAAAAACCAAGAATGACAAAGCATGAGGTCGGTGATGAAATGCGCGGAAGCCGTTGGTGGAATATGGGTGAGTGTTTGACTCGTATTCTTAACTGCCAGCGCTATGTCAGTATCCGTTTCGGCACTTTGATCCCAGCATTTCAGTAGCTGCAGCTTTTCATTGCGGGCGACATCGTCGGTTGCAATCAGTTTGCTCAATAACGCAAGATCGCTGTTAATTGCTTCGCGGGTCATGGGCTCACCGCTTTCTAATCTTTCAAATATTTTATCAACCTGAGTCTTTTCTTCTGCCATAGCCGGACTTAGCAGCAGTAAGAGCAGCAACAAGGTAAATGATAAGTATCGGAATGGACGTAGCAAAAAAGGTATCCTGTTCGCATTAAAATCAATAGCTAATAATCAGCTTAGCATAACTTGTTTGTTCATTTTGAATATAGATGTATCGCAATTTTGCATTCGGCTAGCTATCAAGGTATAAACTTCGCCTTGGAAATCATCCTAAAAAGGAATCACCCTTGAAAAAATTACTTTGTGCTGCCCTACTCATGATGAGCGGCACTAGCTGGGCGGGCTCAGATTTAGAAACCTCGGGCGATGTATTGCACTTATTGCTCCCCGCAACGGCAATGGGCGCGACCTTGTTTTATGAAGACGGTTACGACGGCAGCTGGCAGTTAATTCAGGCGGCAGTATCGAGTCGATTAATCGTTGAAGGCCTAAAATATGGCGTGAGTAAAGACAGACCCGACGGTAGTGGCGATGATTCGTTCCCATCGGGTCATACTTCAGATAGCTTTATGGCGGCGACGTTTATTCAGCAGCGTTATGGCTGGCAATATGGTTTACCCGCCTATGTCGCTGCATCGTATGTTGGCTATACCCGAGTGGCGGGCGATCAACATTACTTAGAAGATGTGTTAGCGGGTGCTGCAATTGGCGCGCTAGCAGGTTGGTATTTTACTCAGCCCTATGAAGGTATTACTGTCACACCGATAGCAGGTAACGGCGTTTATGGTTTATATGTGAGTGGTCAGTTTTAAGTCTATTTTTTGAATGAATGTTAATCGAGATTTTTTATGAGTGAATTATCAGCTGTTTACCGTGAAACTGCCGAGCAGATTTCTTACAATGTCGCAAATAAAGTGCTGCCAATGGCAAAACTCCCAGATGGATTATTGGCTGCATATCAAAGCCTGTGCGCTGAACTGTTGGAAGACAGAGAGGGCAAATTTAGCCAAGCTTGGGCATCTTTGCCTACTAGCGCGCGTAATCTTATGGATCAAGCCGCATTCCACGGTTTTTATATTGCGAATGCTTGGTTGCAGCTGAGCCGTGTTGCCCAAGAGATTTCTGAGCAGGCCGATACCGATGGTGAAATCCAAGAGCAAGAATATAACGGTATCTTCACCCGTTTAGCCGATGAGTCGCTCAAAGAAAGTCTACGTAAATTGAAAAAAGCACGTATCGATCGCTCTATGCTCAATAGCTTTAAACAGGTTATGGCGCCTTAGTTTTTATTGAAATAAGCGCTGAGTCTGAAAATCAAAAAGCCCGTCACTTTGCAGTGACGGGCTTTTTGTTGGCACAAACGCTTAGCTAAAGCTGCTTTGCCGTGACTTAAGTCACGGCAACGCTATGCTTAGAACGAAGTGCGTTTGTAGCGGCGATATTCTGGACTCCAGAAATTGCCTTCAATTGATTGTTGTAAGATTTCATCGCTCATTGGCAGCGTTAAACCTTGTTCAACTGCGACTTTACCTACGGCGAAAGCGATGTGTTTACTGACCGCGTGGATATCTTCCAGTTTCGGCAATAATGGGCCGCTACCGTCGATTGCCAGTGGCGAGCATTCTGCAAGTGCGCGGCTTGAGGCCATTAACATGGCATCGGAAACGTGGCGGGCACCAGAGGCTAAAACACCTAAGCCAATACCTGGGAAGATAAAGCTGTTGTTACACTGGGCAATCTCATAGGTTTCACCATCGACCACAACGGGCTCGAACGGACTACCCGTGGCGACGAGTGCTTGACCTGAGGTCCAATGCAAAATGTCCTTTGGCGTCGCTTCAACACGGCTGGTTGGGTTCGACAGTGGGAAAATAATCGGGCGGGCACAATGGCTGTGCATAGCGCGAATAATTTCTTCGGTGAACAGACCCGGTACGCCGGACACGCCAATCAGCACGGTTGGCTTAGCGTTGTTAACCACATCCAATAACGAAATATTGTCGCTGAAATTACTCCAGTTTTGGATATTGGTGCATTTCTGCGCCAATTTTTGCTGGAATGGCAACAGGTTAGGCATGTTGTCTAGCAATAAGCCCCAACGGTCAACCATACATACTTGCGTGCGAGCTTGCTCGTCGCTGATCCCTTCGGACACCATTTGCGCCACGATAGCTTCGGCGATACCGCAACCCGCGCTACCCGCACCAAGGAAGGCAATACGTTGTTGATTTAATTCAGTACCTGCAGCTTTACAAGCGGCCAGTAGTGAACCGACGGCAACGGCGGCGGTACCTTGAATATCATCGTTAAAGCAGCAATAGCGATCTTTATAACGCTCTAAGATCGGCATGGCGTTCTTTTGGGCAAAGTCTTCGAACTGGATCAAAGTGTCTGGCCAGCGCACATGTACGGCTTGCATAAAGGCTTCGATAAACTCGGCGTATTCTTCGCCACCGATGCGCGGATGGCGCCAGCCCATATACATAGGATCTTCTAACAACTGCGGATTATCTGTGCCTACGTCTAAAGTGATAGGCAGAGTATAAGCCGGACTGATGCCACCACAGCTCGTGTAGAGTGACAGCTTACCGATAGGGATCCCCATGCCGCCAATACCTTGATCGCCAAGGCCTAAAATACGTTCACCATCAGTGACTACGATAATTTTAACTTTTTGACGAGTCGAGTTATTGAGGATGTCATCGATCCTATCTTTGTTCGGATAGGAGATAAACAAACCACGGTTGCGGCGATAGTTTTTCGAGAAACGTTCACAAGCTAAACCTACCGTCGGCGTATAGATGATGGGCATCATCTCGCTGATGTTATTTTGCACTAAACGATAAAATAAGGTCTCGTTTGTGTCTTGGATATTACGTAGGTAAATATGCTTGTCTAAGTCGTTATTGAAACTTCTAAATTGATCGTAGGCGCGAGAAGCCTGCTCCTCAATCGTTTCAATGGCATAGGGAACTAAGCCTTCGAGGTTAAAGAAAATACGCTCTTCTTCAGAAAATGCACTGCCCTTGTTAATCAGCGGGGCTTCAAGAATGGCAGGTCCTGCAAACGGAAGATAGAGGGGGCGTTTATTATCGTCCATGGGTAACCTTTTGAGTTATTGTTTAAGTGGTCAATACGTGCTGTAAGTCACGTAAGGTTATCATGAAATGTGATCTTTGTTGTCCGTGGAACGAGGTATTTGTGGTTTTTTTGCAGCAGTAAAAAAGTCAGCTGTTTTAAACAGGATTTATGAGGTACTTCAGATGGAATTGTTATGCTGTTGTTTATGCCTAAGCAACTTTAGGTATAGCTTAAATTGGATATAAAAAAACGCAGCCTAAGCTGCGTTTGATATGAAAAACTGATGTGTTGCGTTATTCACCACGATACTTAAGTGATAAGCCGCGAATAAAGTTACGCAGGATTTGATCGCCACACTCTTTAAAATTCTTATGATCCGGATTGCGGAACAGCGCGCTCAGTTCTGATTTTGACATTTGCACTTCGGCTAGAGCCAAGGCTGCAACTATGTCTTCTTCACGCATTTCGAGGGCTACTCTGAGCTTTTTGAAGATTAAGTTATTGTTTAAACGCGATACTGGCGCTGGGATTTCTGCACCTTCACGTAGGCCACGCTTTTCGATGATAAGGCCGTCTAGGAACTGACATAAAGTGGTGTCATTACAGGCTTTGTAACCTTCTTCCTCTTCTTTGTGCAGTAGAGCAATGATCTCTTCTGTCGGCACTTCTCTTCCAGCTTTGGCAAAAATTTTAATCATTTTGGCATTGTTGAAATCAAACACGAAGCGCAAACGGCGCAAAATATCATTATTAATCATGGTCATCTCTTGGCGCGGCTGCGCTGTCTGGTTTAAGAGGCGGTATTATATACCCAAACCGCCTCAAAAGCAGAATTTAGCCGGAATTTAACGCAGCGTAGCGAATGCTATTTATGATTCTGGCATAAATAGCTGTCATGACATCTTAGCAATCAACCTTTAATGACGTTGTACCAATAGATAAATAGTGCCGCGAAAATCAGCAGATAACTCAGGCCAAACCAAGAGAGTAGCTTCATCTTAGTGCCATACCTATCGGCTTCGGGGAGCTGTTTGCTGGTCATTAAGCGGTAGTTTAACCAAGCAAAAATGACAGTGGTCATAAAGGCCAAAATCATCACAAACTCAAGTAGCTGCAACAGTGCGCCTTTAAAGAAGAGGATCAGCAATAAGCCAAAGGCACTGATGGCGAGCATGATCCCTGTGAGGCGTTTGTCTGAACTGGCCTTTGAGGTGAGTAATTGCCAGCCCATATCTAAGGTGCGGCTGTAGCCATCGATAACGGTTACTGTGGTGCTAAAAATACAGAGAAAAGCCACAATCCCAATAAGATAACGACTTTCACCACCCATCACTTGGCTGTAAAGGTTGATCAATTGATTAGCAAATTGTGCGCCTGAATCAGAAAAGTGCTCACCACTGCCGTGCATCACTAAGGCGCCCAAGGACAGAAACACGATCGCGAGGATCGCGGTGATGATGTAGCCTAAATTAAAGTCGAGCAGCGCTTGCGCTTTTGTGACTGTCTGGCTTTTTTGTTTTTCGAGCAACCAGATGGAATTCCAAGCGCTCACTTCAATCGGTGCCGGCATCCAGCCCATCATGGCGACCAGAAATCCCACATGGGCCCATTGCCAAGGTGAGGGAGAAACAAAATTGCTCGCTAATGGCTGAGCATGATCCCAAGCTAAGGCCACGGCAATTAAGGTCGTTAGCGTTAAGGCGAACATGATGATCTTAGTGAGTCTATCGAGTAGTTGATAATGGCCTAAGATCAGCAAAGCCAATGAACTCAGCAATACCAGCAAGGCTAACCAATCGATGGGAAGCGGAATAAATTGGGTCAACATGGCGGCGGTGAGCATGCAAACACCTGCTGTGCTAGCGGCGGCGGCAATCACATTCAGTCCGGTAAATAGCAGCAAATAACCTCGGCCCTGTTTGAGGTAACCGTGCAGTAAACTCTCCCCTGTGGCGGCGGTGTAACGTGCGCCAGCGGCAAAGAAGGGATACTTAAGTAAATTTACCCCTAAAATGACCCAAGCCAGTTGCCAGCCAAATTCGGCGCCGGCCCGAGTCGAGGCAACTAAATGCGATGCGCCAATCGCCGCTGCGGCCATAAGCACACCTGGCCCCATAGCTTTAATGCCAAGCGTCAGGTGTGCCATCCAAGAGGATGAAGAAGAGGTTGTCGAGGATTCTGTCATGTCGTTATTAAAAGTACCTGTTGAAAATTAATCTGGGGAATCGAACAAGCCCTTATGTTAAGGCTGCGCTCATGCTAAAGCTGTGCTAACGCTAAGTGAGTGGCTCAACATTAAAGGGAAAGTGATTGAACTGAAAGTCGTTTTATTCAATTTATCTATTTAATTTTTGGCTGAGCAAGGCTTCAATTCGTTTTAGGCTTGCAGCCATCTCGACTACGTTTTGTAATAACGCATCATCAGGCTGCACCGATGGGGTCGTTGTATGCGAGCGCTGAGTAAGACGCTCTTTTTGTTCTAATACGCGGGTTCTAAATTGAGGCGCATCAACTATGCCGACTAAGCTTATCAAGGCGCCTGCGCCCGATTGCCCTGCGGTTTCTACCGTGAGTTTATGCAGACCAAATAGGCGCATAATTGGGCCTTGGATCAATGCCATATCGGTAATTTTGTCCAAAGGCACTGTATTTTCGGTACGAGTTAATATTCCGCGGCGCACAATCAACTTATTACTGGTGAGCTCGGCACTCATATTACGAATATAGCGGCGAGTTCCCCACAGCCCGATTGGAAACCAAAGCAATAACAAGGGAATGCCGACTATGCTGAGGCTGAAATAGGCGGCCCCTGAAAGCAACCAATACAAACCTAGATTGGACTCAAACTCTGCTTGATGAATGATCTTGTCTTCCATGTTTTTTCCTTAAATTCTGATATTCAAGCATCACTCTTGAATTGACTGCTTTGCTGGACATTTCCTATCTTGGAGTATCGCTTAGGTGAAATACATTGTTTTAATATATTAGGATGTAATTTTGTAGCGATTGTTTGAGTTTTATTTGGTGCAGTCTCAGTGTATCTTCGGGGATTCGTTTACCTACAACCACTAAAAGGACGTTGCAATGATCACTTTATATGGCACACCGCGCAGTCGCGCATTACGAGTTGCTTGGGTGTTGGAAGAGTTGGGGGTTGATTGGGATTTTTCCTTTGTGGATATGACTAAGGGGGCGCATCGCAGCGCGGCATTTTTAGCGATAAATCCCTGTGGTAAAGTGCCTGTGCTAACGGATGCTGAGCTAGTGTTATCTGAATCTGCAGCGATTTGCCTTTATCTCGCAGAAAAGTATGGCGAGGGTAAGTTGTTGCCACCAGTGGGGAGTAACGCATCGGGTTTGCACCATCAATGGGTAAGCTTCATCATTACTGAGCTTGAGCAGCCGCTTTGGACTTTGGGTAAACATAAGTTTGCCTTGCCTGAGGCGCAGCGTCATCCGCAGATCATGCCTTGTGCGGTATGGGAGTTTGATAAGGCGGCGGCATTGGCCGAAGCCATGTTGCCTGAGAGTGATTTCTTGCTCGGTGATGACGTTTCGGTGGCGGATATTTTGCTAGCCCATACCTTAATGTGGGGCACATTGTTTGAACAAGCCATTCCACCTAAACTCGCCGCTTATCGCGATAGGTTGTCTGCGCTGCCGTCGCGTCAATCGGCTTTGCAGAAGATGGATGCTGTGGTGGCCGCTAAGGGTTAATCAGGCAGAGTAGCTGATTATTTTAGCCTTGAATGATTCAGGTGCATTCCCACCATTATCTGAAAATCATTATGAGAATATAAAAAGGGCAGATAGTGATATCTGCCCTTGCTGTTAATGCGAGTACTAAGCTTCTGGATTTACACGCTTATAGCTGAGTCGCGGCCCATTTAGCACGGCTTTCACGGCTTTCGCTCATTTTGGTCGGTTCACGGAAGGCTTTATAGGCTTCCACGTCCAGTGCGACTAAGCTAACGTCGACTTCTAGGACCAGTTTGCACTCTTTCTTGATGCGCCAAGCTGCGGTGTTGTACAGCTCAGTAAAAGGCAATGAACTTAAAAATTCGGGGTTGTATTGAGTGTAAGTGGCTTGAGTGGGGTACACCACAAAAGCTAAATGACGCTTAGGTTCTTTTTTAAATAGTTCTTCGATACCATCGCAGGTGTTGAGCACTTGCATCTCAATGATGTCATCAATATCAAGCAGTTTCTTTTGCGCCAGCTCAGGTGCAGCTTGTTCGCCACTTTCCCAGGCTAATACATCGGTTTCGCTATGGTTAGTTAGCGTGCCAACTTGAGCCGCACTTAAGCTCAATGATTGGCGTAAGTAGCTCATTTCGATGGCATTCAAGCCAATGTTTTTAGACATAATCGTGTTCTCAATGCAATAAAAGTAAAATTAGTATTTAATCTTTAGCCAGATTTCTTCAACCCATTCCCAGAACGACTCCCAATAGATATCGGTAAAACCGCCGTTTTTCCAGAAATGCACTTGGCCATCTTGGTCGATACAGTAAAAAGCATCGCCCTGCTGACAAATGGCAATCATGTCCCTTGGCATGCCGATAGACCAAGCATAACAAGTGACCTCAGGCAGATAGGTGTGTGAGTAGGGATCCGATGCAGTTACTGGCTCTATCGTGCCGTAAATCACATCACTGGCATACAGCAGGTATTCTTTTAGCTCCCGTGGTAATGAAATAAGGATTTGCTCTTCAACTTCGACGAGCTGCTCAAATGTGGGTAATTCGAGTGGTACAGGAACAGTTTCGCTGCGTTCTTGGAGTTGCTCAATGATGTCGTGCATGGCGTTTCCTGCTGATAGGGCTATGGCGCGGGATTATATACCCAAACAACCTGAAGATGCAGGATTCAGCGAGAATTTAACGCACTTTAGGCAAGGTCATTTATTGCTCCTGCATAAATGGCATTCACGCCATCCATGGCGATTGCGGCTATTTGCAGACCTAGCGGGCTAAGTTAAAAATAGTCAACACTGCATAAAGTGCGTTAAAGCTCGCCAGGAAGGAGTGCCTAGGGCACTTCACTTCCGTGTTGCATCAATTCAAAAGGTGGCCGACATTCTGTCATTGATGCGCCTTGAATTGAAGCACCCTAGGCACTCTGAAACTCGTATCTTCAGGTTGCTTGGGTATCGACTTAAAAAGACGTTCGATGCGAGAGAGTGCTTTTTTTCAGCTTATTTTTAATATGGTTTTTCAGGCGCTGTAAGATATTAAAAAAGCGCTGGCACCTTTGCAGGATACCAGCGCAACAGTGGAAACGATTGCGGGTTAAGCGACTGAGACTCTTAATAAACTGGCTTCATCGACCCGTTTATAGTTAAGCCATGCTTTGTGGTACAGCTTGTGTGATTCTTGGCGTAATTTAGCAATCTGCGCGAGTTCAAACTCACTGAGTAACCTTTGCTGTTTACGGGCATTAGCTTCAATCGTCTGCACTTTTTCATATACCTTGTGCTCTGGGCCGTTTTTGATATCGGC
Source organism: Shewanella sp. 1180_01 (assembly GCF_052850535.1). Taxonomy (NCBI): domain Bacteria; kingdom Pseudomonadati; phylum Pseudomonadota; class Gammaproteobacteria; order Alteromonadales; family Shewanellaceae; genus Shewanella; species Shewanella sp. 1180_01. The sequence goes on along the minus strand of NZ_VXCT01000011.1, from coordinate 88,493 downwards.
GATATCCTGCAAATGCAATTGCACCTCGGCAATCATGCCAGATTGGGGTAAACGCACCAGCAAGTTGAGATCGCGATAACCAGATGCTTTGGGTTCGGCAAAGCGGTTCTTTTGTTTCACCACTTGGGTCTGTTCGTTCAAGGCTTGGTAAGCCTGCATCAGATCTTGAATGCTGTCGGTCACGATACTTGCCCTTGCCAGGTCGGTAATTTGGCTGGCGTCACCGTTAAATTTTGTCGCCACTTTATCGGCAGCTCTTTGATAACTCTTCACCGGAGGAATAATCACTTGCGTCTGTGAATGATGGGCAATTCGGGTAAGCAACTGAGCCAGTTCAGCTTGAGCATCATAGGCTTGGTGATAGAGAACGGATAAGTCATTCGAGGTTTGACGAGGCGCATCAAAGGTCTGACTGCTGAGTGCGTATAGACCTTGTAGATCGTGGCTTTGTGCCTGTCTTGCACTGTAATTACCACGTTCTGTTTTTGTGTCACTGACGTCGAGAGAATTTGCTACACCAGCGCGGCTCGATAATAAGAGTAGAAAAATAAAAAAGGTACGAAATAACTTAGTCATGCGGCCTACTTCCTTATGGGTGAGTTGTACAGGTCACCCATCCACCATAGGCTTCTTTTGCTTAATTAAAGCTGAATCAATCATTAAGACTTGTTCATCTTGCGCATGGGTTCACATTCATCACTCGGGATTGAGGAGTTTAGCCAAAAAAAATGGCGCCACCTGTGACAGTGAACGCCATTGTTGTTGCTCAGCTTATGTAGCCGAGCGGCGATTTAAATCTGGCTTACCAAATTTTTACGCGTTTCTCTGGTGCGATATACATAGCATCACCGGGTTTCACATCATATGTGGTGTAGAACTCAGGCATGTTAGACAGAGCACCCAGAGCACGGAATTCCGCAGGTGAGTGTGGATCGGTCGCTACACGGTTACGCATCGCTTCTTCTTTGGCTTTCGCGCGCCAAATTTGAGTGAAACCGATGAAGAAACGTTGATCGCCTGTTAAGCCATCGATGACTGGCGCTTCTTGACCATTGAGTGATTTCTTATAGGCGCGGTATGCGATAGTCACACCTGATAAGTCACCAATGTTCTCACCTAGCGTTAAACCACCGTTGACGTGCAAATCGTCAAACACAAAGTAACCGTCGTATTGTGCAATCAGCGCTTGGCCACGGGCAGAGAACTCTTTCAAGTCTTGCTCAGTCCACCAGTCACGCATGTTGCCTTCGCCATCGAACTTAGCACCTTGGTCGTCGAAACCATGGCCCATTTCGTGACCGATAACGGCACCAATACCACCGTAGTTGACTGCATCGTCAGCCGCCAAATTGAAGAATGGTGGTTGCAGAATTGCTGCAGGGAAGACGATCTCATTCATGGTTGGGTTGTAGTAAGCGTTAACCGTTTGTGGGGTCATGTGCCATTCGTCTTTGTCGATTGGCGCGCCCAGTTTGGCTAATGACTTAGCATGTTCAACTTCGCTGGCACGAATAGCGTTACCGATTAAGTCGTCAGCCTTGATGCTCAGCTTGCTGTAATCTTCCCACTTGTTCGGGTAACCGATTTTCGGGTTGAATTTTGCTAACTTATCCGCCGCAGCCACTTTAGTGCTGTCGCTCATCCAGGTTAAATCTTTGATGCTCTCGCCGTAAGCGCCACGAAGATTTTCCACCAGTGCCTGCATACGGTCTTTGGCTTCAGGCGTGAAGTGACGTTTAACGTACACTTTGCCGACAACTTCACCCAGCATACCGTTAACAGAGGCTACGCCGCGCTTCCAACGTGGTTCTTGCTTTTCTTGACCGTTTAAGGTTTTAGAGAAGAAATCGAAGTTTTCGTTGTCCAGCGCTTCACTCAAATAGTTCGCCGCATGCGTCAGTACTTGCCATTGCATGTAGGTTTTCCAAGTAGCTAAATCGGTCGTTTTTAAAACCTCGTTCAGACCTTGGATATAGCTAGGCTGGTTAACAATGATGTCGGTTTGCTTATCCGCCCCCAGCGCTGTTAAGTAGACAGTCCAATCGATATCCGGTGCCAATGTTGGCAGATCTTTCACTTGATATAGATTGTAAGTTTTCGTGCTGTCGCGGTTTTCAACCACATCCCAATGCTTAGAGGCAATTGCTGTTTCTAGGGCAAGGATAGACTCAGCGCTGGCTTTAGGATTAGCGAGACCCGCAAGAGTAAACATCTTTTCTATGTGGGCTAGGTAAGCCTTACGGATATTAACGAAGCGTTCTGACTCGTTAAAATAGTAGTCTTTTTCTGGCAGGCTTAGGCCATATTGATAGAGATGAGTCGCGTAACGGCTAGAGTTTTTCGCATCGATATCGATATAAAATGCCATAGGCGTACCCGCGCCAGCGATTTGGCTGTGGGCGAAGTACTTCACCAATTCATTCTTATCTTTTAAGGCGTTAATGGCATCGAACTCACCTTGGATTGGTGTCACGCCCAGTTTGTTGAGTGTGTCAGTATCCATAAATGAGCGATATAAGTCGGCTACTTTTTGCTCGTCTGTACCAACGGCGAGATTTGGCGTTGCTGCCACTTCTTCGATAATGGCTTTTACATCGTCACGTGATTTTTCACGTAAATCGTAGAAAGCGCCAATGCTAGTGCGATCGGCTGGGATTTCAGTGTTTTTCAGCCAAGTGCCGTTAACATATTTGTAGAAATCGTCCTGTGGGCGAACCGCTTTATCAAAATTAGCGAATTCAATACCAGAACCCAGTACTTGAGTTACAGCAACTGCGGTGGCTGTTTTAGCAGTTTCAGGTGTTTTAACGTCGGCTGGCTTGTCATTACAGGCAGTCAGGCCTGCGATAAGTGAGGCACACAGTCCCCCAATGAGTACTTTTCTCATGTCGTTTCCTTCGAGTTTATTATTGTGCCCATTATTGGGGCTGTTATTTTTTGCAAAATGGGATTGCTTCAGGCGCAATGTACTATGTTAATGCCTTACTAGGAATCTAAACAAGGTCATTACAGTTTTTATCGCGGATTTATCTTGAGTCATATGTAACTAAAGGTTACCAATTACAATCTTAAGCTCATTAGCGGCAAAGTTACCGTATGCAAGCCTTTTGAGGTAAGCGAGCACTTAGCTTTCTCTTTTTTACCCGCGATTAAATTAGCTGCCGGATCGGCTTTGCGGGGTTACCTGCGACCACGGTTTTGGCGGCTACATTTTTTGTAACTACGGCGCCAGCGCCTATGATGGCGTCATCACCAATAGTGACGCCTGGCATTATGATAGCGCCGCCACCAATCCATACCCGTTTACCGACCTTAATTGCTTTAGCGGTTTCTAAACCTGAGCAACGCAGCTCGGCATCGAGTGGGTGACTCGAGGTATAAAACTGTGCATTGGGGCCGACCATAGTCTGCTCGCCAATAGAAATGGGCGCATTATCCTGCAAGGTGACATTCACATTGATAAACACTTTGTCGGCAAGGGATAGGTTGGCGCCATAACTGATAAAAATCGGCGTGGATATCGTTGCGGCTGGTGATTTATGGGGAATGAGCTGCTGGCAGAGTTGGCTGTACTCTGGGGTATCTTGGTCAATCATTTGATTTAATTGTCGATTCAGCCGTTGCTGCTGAGCTCGTAAACTTAATAGTTCGCTGGCAAGGCAATCGTATTCTTGGCCTGTGATCATCTTTTGGAATTCAGTCATGTCATCTTTCCCTAGGGTGACTGTCGTAAATGCGTAAGGGCTAAATAGAAACACATCGCGTGCTGAGCAGCAATTCTTTGCCCTTTGAAGTGGTCGGCCTCATAATATGGCAGTTTTCTTTATTGAAGTTGAGTATTAACGTGCGTTTAGACAAATTTATCTGTGAGAGTACCCCACTGACTCGCTCATTAGCGAAAAAAGCCCTGCATCGCGGTGACATCACTTGCGATGGCATAGTCGTCAAAGACTCGGGCTTTAAAGTGACTGAAGGTATGCGTGTTTGTCTCGAGGGCGAGCCTATTGCCTTAGTGGGCGTACGTTATTTAATGCTCAACAAACCAGTCGACACCATTTGTTCAACGATTGATGAAACCTATCCATCGGTATTGAGCTTAGTGGATGTGCCCAAGCCTGAAACCTTGCACATTGCCGGCCGTTTAGATGCCGATACCACAGGGCTAGTGCTGATCACGACCGACGGTCAGTGGTCGCATAAAATCACTTCACCGAAGAAAGAATGCGGTAAACGCTATTTAGTGCAACTCGCCGATCCTGTGGATGCTGGCTTGATTGCAATATTTGCCGCTGGCGTTGAATTACGCGGTGAAGATGGCTTAACTAAGCCTGCATTGCTGGAGATTATTGAGCCGCAATTAGTGCGACTCACCATCACTGAAGGTAAGTACCATCAAGTGAAACGTATGTTTGCTGCTGTGGGCAACCACGTGCAAGGGTTACACCGTGAAAGTGTGGGCCAAATTGAATTAGATCCCGCCTTAGCGCTGGGTGAATGGCGTTATTTGACCGCCGAAGAAATAGCATCAGTTTAACTCAAGGAATCTACAGAAATGCCGCCCGAGTTAAACTCGTGGCGGCATTTTTATTGGCGCGATAAAACCTAAGTAATTACTGTTTCTTTAAAACCAAATCACCGCTGATAGTGTTCATTTTTACACTGGCGGCACCCGAACCGGTTTGGAATGACAGCTCGGCGCGTGGCACGTATTTCTGCTTTTTAGGTTCATCTTGGGTTAAGGTATTTTTGATCTTGCCACCTGGTCCGCCGTCTAAGTCAAAGCTGGCATCTGGCATATCGGCAAAAGTCACTATGATATCGCCACTCACACTTTCTAAATTGGCTCTGTTGAAGTTTTTCGCCAGTGACACTTTTGAGTCACCGCTGACGGTTCTGAGTAGGATTTCCTTAGCGAGACTAAAGTTAGCATTCACTTCACCAGAAACTTGTTCAACCGTCACTTTTTCGGCCTGAGTTTGACTTTTTAAGTCACCACTTACGAGGCGATAGTTCATTTCCCCTTTACTGTCAGTGTCTTGAATCGTGCCTGATACTGTCTCTAATTTCACTTTACCCTCGAGTGCTTGAGTGATGATGTCGCCTGAGACTGTGTGCAACTCAGGTTTACCACTAAGGTTGTTAGCTTTGATATCGCCACTGACGGTATTCAAATCGAGTTCACCTTGGGCTTCGGCGACTTGCAGATTTGCTGAAATAGTATCTGCACTGAGTTTTACTGTCTTTGGCACTTTAATGGTGAGCTGCGAGCCTTTGTCATTACTGCCATTGTAGTGGCGGGGCATTTTGTCTTCGATATTCAGACTGTTTCCCTGTTGCTCGAACACAAAGCCTTCGCTCAATTCATCGAGTGTACCTGTGACGCTGACTTCACTCTTATCCCAGGTTTGAATCGTCACATCGCCGCGCTGGACTTTGATCTGCAGTTGGGTGTCGCTGCTAATATTAAGCTGTTTATCAACACTTTGCGCTGCGAACACATTGCCCATCAAACCTAAATAGAGTGTCGAAACCAATAGACTGGCTTTAGTGAGATTGAGGTTACTCATAGGGTGTTTCCTTGTGTCGAGTTTCTAATGGGTAGTTTTTGGCCCTGTTGCAATAGGTCGAGCTCACGTTGCTGCACCCAAAGCCAGAGTTGCCAAAGTTGTTTATCGGTTGGATTTGCTTGTAAAGCTTGGTAAATCTGGGTTGCCGCGCGTCTTAGTTCCGCCAAACCTTGCTCAACGGGCGCGCTGAAACTACTGGTCTGCCAAGCTAGCGCATTCGTTGTCTGCTCTAGGTTATCCACTTGCGCTTGGTGCGATGCCGCGATTTGGGTTAACAGTAACTGTAAGGCCGCATCCCCTTGTTGCTCTGGCATAGCTGAGTTTTGGGCAAGCTCTGTCTGCTGTGTGGTTAATTGATTGAAATAAGGCAATTGGCTATATCCCAATGCCACTAGCATGATAAAAGAGGCGGCTATCGCCCACTGTCGGCCGTTCTGGGATTGGCGTGTTTGGGAAACCAGCGGTTTGTCCATACGCTTTTCAATGCCTTGCCACAGATCATGGGTGGGCGACATTTCTTTGGGAGCGCTATTGATCAGTTGCTCAAGCTGTTGTTCACGGGAAAGCGGCGTTAACGTCATTACAGCATCTCCTGTAGTAGTTGCTTAGCTCTATGGTATTGGGTCTTGCTAGTGCCGACGGCAATGCCAAGCAAGTCAGCGATTTCATCGTGTTGATAACCTTCGATGGCGCAGAGTACGAACACCATGCGTGCCCGCTGCGGCAGTTTGAAAATCAACTTATCTAATCCGCTATAACTTTCATCTGAACTCATAGGTTCAGTCTCATTTTCCAGTGGGATAAATCGTGCCCAGAATGATTGTTGTTTACGAATACTGCTCAAGGCTTGATTGACACAAATGCTGTGTAACCAAGTGGAAAACTGACTCTCACCTCGAAATTGTGGCAACTTCTGCCACACTAAAATAAAACACTCTTGGGTAATGTCTTCCGCCATGGTTTTATGACCACAAAGGCGCAGTGATAGGGCATAAATACGTTGATGATGGCTTTGATACAGCAATTTAAAGGCGGCTCTGTTGCCTTGGCTGGCGAAGGTGGCCAGTTCAAAGTCAGACATTGCGCTATTGAGTGGGAGTATCCCTGCTGTCACTGTCATTCCCTGCCATAATTATTAAGTGTTGTAGTTTTGACGCTCTGAATGCTGCAAAAGGTTTGGAACTGTAAAAAATATATTTTATTAAGATTCATTATCCAGCGTAACATTTTTGTAATCTGTAGTAGAATCCGCCCGAAAATATACAGTTAAGCTGATGAAGTTATTCATTTTATACCAGTTGGTATGGTGATCTTTATATCGGCGTTGAGACGGTATATTTAACAAAATTAACATGCATTACTTTGAAAAATATGTCGGCATCATCTTGATGAACTAAGCTAAAAATAATGAGGTGCTCACGATATGAGAGCTTAAATCCACAGATTGTCAGAGTATTTGATATGAACTTTTCATGTATTGCTACACTTGCGCTGTTAAAGGCTTAATTTGCAGCTATCTTTTTAAGATAGATTATTTATTCGGGGACTTTCTATGCTAATCCGCTCAAAGTTGTTACTCAGCGCAGCTGTGTCTATCTCGGCATTAGTTGCCATGTTTGGATTACAACTCCATTCAAATTCGGTTAAGTCGGAGCTCTCCCATGCCGTTCAAAATGTGCTTGAGTTAGAGCGCGATGTCTTAATTCTGCGTAAAAACGAAAAGGATTTCTTCGCGCGTAAGGATTTAAAATATGCCGAGCTACATAAGCAAAGCCACATGGCAATCGACAGTATTGTCCCAGAATTAGAGAAAGTCTTTAAAGAATACGGTGTGTCCAAGGCATCGCTTGAAAGTTTTGATAGTAATTTAAATCAGTATCAAGCTGCTTTTTCTGAAGTGGTGCAGCTACAGCAGGAAATTGGCTTAACGCCTAAAACAGGTTTGTACGGCACATTGCGTACGGCGGTGCATAATGTTGAAACGCTGCTGAAGCAATACAATCAGCTCGAACTCGAAGTGGCTATGCTGCAACTGAGACGTAACGAAAAAGATTTTATGCTGCGTCGAGAGCTAAGTTATGTTGAAACCTTCGATGCCAACATTGGCAAGTTTAATGACAAGCTACGTTCATCAAGCTTAGATGCCGATACCCAAAATAAAATTGCAGAGCTTATTACTCAGTATCAGAAAGATTTTAAAAGCTTAACCAATAAAGAGCAGCAACTTGGTTTGACCGAGAAAGATGGCACTATGGCGCGTCTTGTCGCTGCCAATCTACAAATTGAAAGTAGCGCGAATGACTTACATAACCTAGCGCTTAAGGCGATTGATGATGCTGAGAGCAGCAGCGTTAATGTAGGTATTGCGGTGTTTATCTTTATCACGTTGCTGCTATCTATCATTACCTATTTGATTATCCGTAGTATTATCGCCCCGGTTGAGCGTATCACGCAGATCATTGCTCGTATCGAAGTGAGTAAAGATCTGACCTTGAGATGCGATGCATCAACGCAAGATGAACTTGGCGAAATTGCACAGCACTTCAATAGTATGGTGAGTAGCTTCCAGCAACTGATTGAGCAAGTGATTGAGTCGGTCGCGACAATTAACACCTCCTGTAAGCGCGTATCCGAAAATGCCATGCTTGCCTCTGAAGGCGTAGGTCAACAGCTCAATGAGACTGACATGGTTGCAACGGCGATCACTGAAATGGGCGCAACCATTGACGAAATTGCTAAAACAACTGAGTTAGCGGCATCAAAAGCGGGCCAGACCCACGATAATGCGCAAAGTGGCCAATTAGAAGTTGAGCAAACGATTCATAAAATCCAGTCACTTGCTGAGCAGCTCAATAGCTCGGCTGCGGTCGTTAATGAGCTGGAACGTGACAGCGAGACAATCGGTAGCGTGTTAGATGTGATCCGCGGTATTGCCGAGCAGACCAACCTCTTGGCCTTGAATGCGGCGATTGAAGCGGCGCGTGCGGGTGAGCAGGGCCGTGGTTTTGCCGTGGTTGCCGATGAGGTGCGTAACTTAGCGATGCGGACTCAATCGTCAACCCAAGAGATTGCGAACATTATTCAGACCTTACAGACGCGTACTCGCTCGATTGTGCAATTGATGGAATCGAGTCAAAAACAAGGTGTTGAGAGTGCGGAGCAAGCGGCGAGTGCCGGTGCGTTACTCAAGCTTATTAATACTGATGTGCGTAACATCATGGACATGAGTACTCAAATTGCCGCGGCGATTGAAGAGCAAAGCATGGTGGCGGCCGAAGTGAACAAGAACGTGGTGGTGATCCGCGATATCGCCGAAGAATCCTCCCATGCGGCAGATGCCAATGCGTCGGCATCGGATGAGCTGAAAGCGCAGGCTGAATTCTTATTCCGTGCGGTCAGTAATTTTAAAATCTAATATTTAAAAGCCAACTCTAATCTAATGAGCAGAAGCTAGCTTAGAAAATACACTAACAAAAACGCACTCCGAGGAGTGCGTTTTTATGTCTGAGTGATTAGCTCTGCAAGCTTAGTGATTCGTTAAAACAGCACACTGTGCATTGGAACCACTCAGATTAGTCAGAACGTTCAGTGACTATAATAATGAGTGACAGAACTATTAGTGACGGAACTATTAGTGACGGAACATGGCAGAGATAGACTCTTCGTTGCTTACGCGACGAATTGCCTCGGCCAGTACCGCAGACATAGTTAACTGAGTCACTTTAGCCACTTTCAACATTTCTGGGCTTAAAGGAACAGTGTCAGTCACAATCACTTCATCAATCACTGAGTTAGCGATATTTTCAGCCGCTTTGCCAGAGAACACTGGGTGAGTTGCGTAAGCAAATACGCGGTTCGCACCATGTTCTTTTAAGGCTTCAGCCGCTTTACACAGAGTGCCGCCTGTGTCGATCATATCGTCAACGATAATGCAGTCACGACCTTGAACATCACCAATGATGTGCATAACTTGAGCAACGTTCGCTTGTGGGCGACGTTTATCAATGATCGCTAAATCAGAATCATCCAACAGTTTTGCTACTGCGCGAGCGCGAACAACACCACCGATGTCTGGAGAAACAACGACTGGATTATCTAAGTTCTTCGCTAACATATCTTCTAGCAGCACTGGGCTACCGAATACGTTATCAACAGGAACGTCGAAGAAACCTTGGATTTGCTCAGCGTGCAGGTCACAGGTCAGAACGCGGTCAACACCCACGCTAGACAGGAAATCGGCAACGACTTTTGCAGTAATCGGTACACGGGCGCTACGAACGCGACGGTCTTGACGAGCATAACCAAAGTAAGGAATAACGGCTGTGATACGGCCAGCAGATGCACGGCGCAGCGCGTCAACCATCACGATGAGTTCCATCAGGTTGTCGTTTGTCGGCGCGCAAGTGGATTGGATGATGAACACATCGGCACCACGTACATTTTCGTTAATTTGGACACTGATTTCACCATCGCTGAAACGACCAACCACTGCGTCTCCGAGTTTGCAAAATAGACGATCGGCTATCTTTTTAGCGAGACTGGGGGTGGCGTTCCCAGCAAAGAGCTTGATGTCGGGCACTGTATGAACCTCAGGCGTTTGCTTTATATTTTAGTGGCTAGAGTAACGACGATATAGGGACGGGAGGAACCCGAGGCGTTATCGTTAAGTGGTTACTCTAGAAGAAAGTAGTTTAAGGGTGACTGAGTCGCGTGATGAGCGGCGAAAGATTCATCCCTTGTGCAACAAATCCTTGCATTTCAGACGGTAATTTCGCCAAGGCTGCGAGAGCTTGCTGCTGTTGTGTGAATTCCCCGAACACGCATGCGCCTGTTCCTGTCATTCTCGACGGCGCATATTCTAGCAGCCAGCCTAATGCCTTGGCAACTTGAGGGTATTTAGAAACGACTAGTTTTTGACAATCATTTGCCCAAGGTTGGCTCATTAAGGTATCTATGGCCAGTTTCGGGGTATCACGCGGTAAAAGTGGATCTTGGAATACGTCTGCGGTGGAAACATGGGCATCGGGTGCTATGACTAAGTACCAAGGCTCACTCGGATTTACTGCTTGTAAGCGTTCACCCACACCTTCGGCAAAAGCGGCGAAACCATGAATAAAAACAGGAATATCGGCACCCAATTTAAGGCCGATTTTAGCCAATTCTTCGGTCGATAATTGGGTATGCCATAACTTGTTCAATGCCACTAATGTGGTCGCAGCATCGGACGAGCCGCCGCCTAAACCGCCGCCCATGGGCAGCCGTTTATCCAGCCAGATCTCAGCGCCACCGTTAAAGCCCGTGGTTTGTTGTAATGATTTTGCGGCTCGCAGAATTAAGTTATCGCTGTCAGCGACAACGCCCGACATATTGGAGTGCAAAATCAGTTCAGGGATTTCAGTGACCTTAAAATCGAGCATGTCGCAGCAATCGATAAACTGAAACAAGGTTTGCAGTTCGTGGTAACCGTCGGCGCGGCGGCCATTAATGTGTAAAAACAAGTTGAGCTTGGCTGGCGCAGGCCAATTGCGGGAAATTGCAGCGGGCATGTTAAGGTTGTTCTCCGACTAAGATCGCGGGCTTGCCAAGAGCTTGCCATTGATTCAGTTGTAGTTTGAGTTGTAAATCACCACGTTCAAGCTTTAATTGATGGGGCACACTGGCGCCGCTCTGGGATTGCCAACTTAAAAATGCGACCTGCCAAGGTGGCGGGGTTTGAGTATTGGTTAGCTGTTTAGGTTTGCCTTGGCTATCGCGTACGATGACCTGATCATTGGGGCCAATTTGGCCAGTGATCCACAAAGGTAAATCGGCCAAGGGGATGGACCAACCGCTGACACGCTCGAGTAAACGTTGGGCATTATCGTCGCGAAAGTCTTTGCCATCGATATGCAAATGGGCCGAGTTCGGGGTTGAGTTAAGCGTCAACACAGTCGTACCTAGCATAGTGGTGAGTGTCAGTTCGTCGCGATCTTCACTGTGGCGCCAGTAGATATTCGCGCTGAGCTTATCGTCAGGGGTTTTTATCGCCAGTTTTCCCTGCAATTCCCAAGCGCTTGCTTGGCGCGCATCCGTGACTGTGATTGGGCTTAGGTCAGTCATCGGCGGCAAGGTTTCACACCCCGCCAGCAAAAGTAGGGCGCTTAAGGTAAAACAAGAGAAAATGGTTTTTGTGAGGCGCTTCAAATTATTCATCTATGACTGATATACCAAAGTCCTTATGATACGAGGGCTTGGAAAGAATACCAATGCCAAACGTAAAATTTCCATCGGCGGTCACTTAGATTTGCTCCCTTGGGACAAATTTTGCCTTACCTATTATTGATAGAAAATTTAGGTAAGAAGTTAGACCTTTATTCGGTTTTGTTAAGCGTATTCTGTTTTTAGTTGGGCCAATTCAGTAGAATGCCCTTATTAAGAGAGTCGCCAAGAATCTAGAAAGAGTCAGATGAGCCTTGTAGCAATCGGTATTAACCATAAAACAGCCACGGTAGACCTGCGTGAGAAAGTTGCCTTCTCTCCGGACAAAATTCATGACGCTATGAAGAGTCTGGCCAGTCGTACACGCTCAGGTGAAGCCGTTATTGTCTCGACCTGTAATCGCACTGAGTTGTATTGCAACAACGGCGATGAGGCCGACATTATTGCGTGGCTTGAAGAATATCACGGCCTTGATCATAAGGACGTCGCCCCTTGTCTCTATAATTATCATGGTCAAGATGCCGTCAGGCATTTGATGCGTGTGGCTTCTGGGCTCGATTCGTTGATCTTGGGTGAGCCGCAAATTCTCGGCCAAGTAAAACAAGCATTCGTTAAGGCCAAAGAGGCTGGAACTGTTGCCTTAACCATAGACAGACTCTTTCAAAATACCTTTTCAGTCGCTAAGAAAGTCCGTACCGATACTGAAATCGGCGCCGCCGCAGTGTCTGTGGCATTTGCTGCGGTTAGCATGGCGAAACATATTTTCTCGTCGATATCTACCACGAAAGTGCTATTGATTGGCGCGGGTGAAACCATAGAGTTGGTTGCTAAACATCTTAAAGACAACGGCGTGGCGTCTATGGTCGTAGCAAACCGGACGTTAGAGCGCGCCCAAGGCATGTGTGAGGAGTTTGGCGCAACAGCAATTACACTGGCACAGATACCAGATTATCTCCCAAAAGCCGATATCGTGATATCCTCTACCGCCAGCCCTCTGCCTATCTTAGGTAAAGGCATGGTCGAAAAAGCGCTAAAGCAGCGTCGCCATCAACCTATGTTATTGGTTGATATAGCAGTTCCCCGGGATATTGAGCCGGAAGTCGCCGATTTGGATGACGCGTTTCTGTATACAGTGGACGACCTGCATAGCATTATTGAACAGAATATGGCTTCTCGAAAAGAAGCCGCCGAGCAAGCTGAAGTAATTACTGAAGAACAATCTTTCTTATTTATGGATTGGATCCGTTCTTTAGAGTCGGTCGACAGTATTCGCGAGTATCGCAGCCAGAGCATGGCGGTAAAAGATGAGTTAGTGGAACGCGCCCTGAATAAATTAGCCCAGGGCTCAGACACTGAGCAGGTATTGATTGAACTAGCCAATCGCCTGACCAATAAACTTATCCACGCACCGACACAGGCCCTCACGGCAGCGAGTCGTCAGGGCGATTTGAATACTCTCGGTCAGTTAAGATCAGCGCTTGGATTAGATAAACACTAAGGTTAGCGAGTTAAATGAAGGAATCCGTTATCCGCAAGCTGGAAGGCTTGCTCGAGCGCAATGAAGAAGTCATGGCTTTGCTGGGTGATGCTAGCGTCATTTCGGATCAAGACAGGTTTCGCGCGTTATCGAAAGAATATGCTCAGTTAGAAGACGTTGTTGCTGGCTTTAAAGCCTATCAGCAAGCGCAGGTCGATCTCGATTCTGCCAAAGAAATGCTGGAAGAAGACGATGCTGAAATGCGCGAAATGGCGCAGGAAGAGATGAAAGCCGCTAAGGCCAAACTCGAGCATCTTGAAGATGAACTGCAAATTCTTTTACTGCCAAAAGATCCCGACGACGATAAAAACGCCTTCGTTGAGATCCGCGCAGGTGCAGGCGGTGATGAAGCCGCGATTTTCGCGGGCGATTTGTTCCGTATGTACAGCCGTTATGCCGAAGCAAATCGCTGGCAGATCGAAATCATGAGCTGTAACGAAGGCGAACATGGTGGCTTCAAAGAAGTGATCATGAAGGTGAGTGGCGACGGCGTATACGGCAAACTTAAGTTTGAGTCTGGCGGTCACCGCGTACAACGTGTGCCAGAAACCGAATCTCAAGGCCGTGTGCATACTTCAGCGGTTACTGTGGTTGTATTGCATGAAGTACCTGAAGCAGAAGCGATTTCAATCAATCCAGCCGATCTGAAAGTCGATACTTTCCGTTCATCGGGCGCTGGTGGTCAGCACGTTAACAAAACTGATTCTGCCATTCGTATTACCCACATTCCAACAGGGATAGTGGTGGAATGCCAAGATCAACGTTCGCAACATAAGAACCGTGCCCAAGCCATGAGTGTTCTGGCCGCACGTATTCAAGCTGTTGAAGACGAAAAACGCCGTAGCGCCGAAGAATCGACCCGTCGTAGTCTGGTTGCCAGTGGCGATCGCTCTGAACGTGTGCGTACTTACAACTTCCCGCAAGGCCGCGTGAGCGAACACCGCATCAACTTGACCTTATATCGCTTGAACGAAGTGATGGAAGGCGATCTCGATGCTATTTTATTGCCTCTGATGCAAGAGCATCAAGCCGATCAGTTAGCCGCACTGGCTGACGAGCAGGGGTAGTTTTGTCAGATCAATCTAGTATAGCCGAAGCCCTGCAATGGGCTTATGTGCAGTTAGCATCAACCTCTGAATCCGCTCATCTGGATGCAGAGGTTTTGTTGTTATATTGCCTCAATAAAAGTCGCAGCTATTTATATACTTGGCCTGAAAAATCCCTGACGGTTGAGCAGTGGAAACGCTTCCAGCAAATGGTACAGAAACGCCAAAAGGGCGTGCCTGTGGCACATATTGTCGGTGAGCGCGAATTTTGGTCACTGCCTTTTATCGTTAACGACACGACTTTGATCCCGCGTCCCGACACGGAAATTCTGGTCGAAACCGCCTTGAACATGCCGCTTTCTACCTACGCAAAAGTGCTCGACTTAGGTACAGGCACTGGGGCCATTGCGCTGGCGTTAGCGTCTGAGCGTGAGTCATGGCAAATCACGGCGGTCGATAAAGTCGATGATGCCGTAGCTTTGGCTATCGCGAACCGTGAAAACTTAAAGCTGCCACAGGTCGACATTCTTCAAAGTGATTGGTTTAGCGCGGTAAAGTCGCGTGACTTTGACTTAATCGTCTCAAATCCGCCTTATATTGATGAGACTGACGAACACTTGCACCAAGGTGACGTGCGTTTCGAGCCCCAAAGCGCGTTAACCGCTGCCGAGGAAGGCTTTGCCGATCTGTATTATATTGCCAACACTGCCCGAGATTACTTAAAGCCTAACGGCTATATCCTGCTCGAGCATGGCTTCGAACAGGCGGTAAGACTCAGAGCTAAGCTTATCGAACTGGGCTATGAAAATGTCGCCACAGTGCGAGACTTTGGTAGCAATGACAGATGTACTATGGGTAAATGGGCAGAATAACGCGCTACTTTAAGTGAAGATATTTACCCAGTTATGCCGATTTAACGAACGCCATTGGTTATTGCCAATGGCGTTTTTGTTTTCTAAAGAGTCACCTTAAGCAGATGTTAAGCTGACGATCGCAAGCCTTAAACATCACAACACTTTCACCATAAAGAATTTACTGCCGGTTTCTGGGTAGGCTTGTTGTATCCATTGCACGCGATAGCCGTGGCGCTCATAAAAGGGCTTAGCTTGGAAATCTAAGGTATCGAGTAGGGCAAATTGGCAGCCGCGCGCTTTTGCTTGGCTTTCTGCTTCTAATAGCAAGCGCGTGCCGATTTTTTGGTGTCTTAGGGCGTCATCGACCCACAGATACTCGATTAACAACCAATTGCCGAAGGTTTTGCCGCTTATGCCTGCTAACAGTTTACCTTCGGCGTCTTGTAATTTGAGGCCGAGATTCTTACGGCTAAGCCCTTGCCATTGGGCTTGGTTAAACTCGACGATTTTTTGTTTTATGGCATCGGCGAATTCGGTTGATTCATCATTAATTAAGCTTAAATTCATCGTCTATTCTCGGTTGATTTTTTATGATGTTAGCTCTGACTATCAGGCTGATAGGCATTGGTATGCCGTCACGGATTAGGGTAAACTAGCGCCTTTGTCACTGGCCATAAGTATCGTAATGGAAACTTTTTACAGTCTATATCCTGCGGTTAAACATCTGCATTTTACCTTTATCGCGTTAAGCGTGTTGCTGCTTACCGTGCGCTTTGTTCTGCATCTGCGCCAATCGGCTTTGATGGAGAAGAAACTGCTCAAGATAGCGCCCCATGTTATCGACACTTTCTTACTGCTGTCGGGCTTAACCCTGTGTTTTATGATCCAGCAATTTCCTTTTGTCGATCCTTGGATGACTGAAAAAATCGGTGCTGTGGTTGCCTATATTGTACTTGGCGCGATTGCCATAAAGGCGAACAGAAACAAGTTGTTCAAAGTGTTTGCTTACTTAGGCGCGATAGGCTGGTTGGTTTATGCTGCTAAATTGGCTCATTTTAAACAAGCGGTATTATTGGGTTAATGGGTAACTACACTCTGCAAGATGGCATTTCATTGCCCGAGTCGGCATTGGATGTAGGTGCGCACCTTGGATTTTCTAAACTAGAAGCCGCTAAATGGGCTTGGTTTGAAATGGCGGGAGCCGTATTAAGTCATTACTTGGTTGACCAACAACAGCGTTTTAATGCGCTGTTGCATTGGTTTTACGAGGATTTAGGCTTTTGTGTCCGCGATAATTACTTCAGTACTGAGGCGGCGGATTTAGGCACTTGCTTAATTAGCCGCCAAGGCAATAGCACTACGCTGGCAACTGTCTTGATGTTACTGGCGAAGCAGTTAGATCTTGAGCTTGAACCGATATTACTACCCGGCAATACGGTGCTGCGTTGCAAGATTGCCGGTGAAGTGAGTTATCTGGACCCTTTGACGGGCAAGGAGCTCAGCCGTCACCAGTTGCATGTGTTAGTGCGCGGCGAGTTAGGCAATGCAGCCGAGCTTAAGGCGAGTTACTTAAAGCCTGCAACGGTGAAAAAACTGCTGACGCGTATGCTGCATGAGCTAAAAGCCGGTTGTATAGTGTCGCATCAATTTGAGGCGGCGATGGAATGTTGCAGTCTGCTATTGCAATGGCATAGCGATGATGTGCACCTCAATCGTGAGCGAGCCTTTATCGCGCAGCAGCTGGGTTGTATTAATGTGGCTGCTGCTGATTTGCAGCACTTTGTCGATAACAGCCCCCACGATCCCGTGATCGAAATCGTGAAGATGCAGCTCAAAGAATTAAACGAGCATGCCGAGATTTACCATTAAAGCAGAGCCTTTCGGGGCTCTTCTTATTTATCAACTGTTCAATCCAATCAGCAAAAATAATAACACTGGGCAGATGGAAGTTTGACCCAGGGACTTAAAGGTTAAGTCTCTAATAAAAATAAAATAATAACTGTATTAACAGGGAGAAATTAGCATGACAAGCACGGCTTTAGTGACGAACGATGCCACGGCGTTAGGGATACTCGCGACAATTCTAGGTTTTGTATTTTATACCAGTAGCAGTAGTCATCCTTTTTGGCAGAAGTTTTATCGTTTCATTCCCGCCCTTTTATTGTGTTATTTCTTGCCCTCTTTATTGAATACCTTTGGGGTGATCGACGGTAATACCTCACAACTGTATTTTGTGGCGTCACGTTATTTACTGCCAGCGTGTTTAGTCTTATTAATTTTAAGCGTTGATTTAAAAGCTATTTTAAGTTTAGGGCCGAAAGCCTTAATCATGTTTTTAACCGGCACTGTCGGTATCGTCATCGGTGGCCCGATTGCCTTGCTGTTAGTGTCGATCATCGAGCCCTCTTTAATTGGAGTTGATGGTCCTGATGCGGTATGGCGCGGCATGACGACCTTAGCCGGAAGCTGGATTGGTGGCGGCGCAAACCAAGCCGCGATGAAAGAAATCTATGCGGTAGGTGGCAATATTTTCTCTGTGATGGTGACCGTCGATGTGATTGTCGCCAATATCTGGATGGCCGTATTGTTATTTATGGCATCAAAGGCGAAAGAGATTGATGCGAGAACGGGTGCCGATACCTCAGCAATTGAAGCGTTAAAAGACAAAGTTGAAAAGTATCACGCTGAAAATGCCCGCATTCCTAATCTGCGCGATCTTATGCTGATTGTCGCCGTTGGTTTTGGTATCACAGGTATCGCCCATATGGCCGCCGATTTCCTTGGACCATTTTTTGAAGCGAACTACCCTTGGACCGAAGATTACAGCTTAACCTCTAAGTTCTTCTGGTTAGTGGTGATAGTCACAACCATTGGTTTGGCTATGTCCTTCAGCCCTGTGCGCCATTTAGAGGCGGCGGGGGCATCGAAAGTGGCGTCGGCTTTCCTTTACATTTTAGTGGCGACGATTGGTCTGCACATGGATGTGAGTAAAGTGCTCGACACGCCTTTGTACTTTTTAGTGGGCATTATTTGGATGTTAGTGCACGCAGGCTTTATGTTATTGGTGGCTAAGTTGATTAAAGCGCCGCTGTTTTACATGGCTGTGGGTAGCCAAGCGAACGTCGGCGGTGCAGCATCTGCCCCTGTCGTTGCTGCGGCATTCCACCCCGCTTTAGCGCCTGTTGGCGTGTTGTTAGCCGTATTTGGTTATGCGTTAGGGACTTACATGGCGTGGCTCTGTGGCCAGCTTTTACAAGCAGTTGCGGCATAGCGGCCTTAGCCCTATATTCAGTTCATCGCTGGGAAAGGTTCCAGCATTTTAGAGAGAAGTTGCGATGAGTAATAAAATCATAAACCTAGGTTCAATCGAGATTGCCAACGATAAACCTTTTGTGTTGTTTGGTGGCATGAACGTGCTTGAGTCTCGCGATCTCGCTATGTCGATTGCTGAAACCTACGCCGAAGTGACCCAAAAACTGGGTATTCCTTATGTGTTTAAGGCGTCCTTTGATAAGGCGAATCGCTCTTCAATCAACTCTTACCGTGGCCCTGGCATGGAAGAAGGTTTGAAGATTTTTGAAGAAATTAAAAAGACCTTTAACTTACCTTTGATCACTGACGTGCATGAAGTGCACCAGTGTGCGCCTGTTGCTGAAGTGGTTGATATCATTCAGTTGCCAGCATTCTTAGCCCGCCAGACAGATTTGGTTGTCGCTATGGCTAAAACCGGCGCTATCATCAACGTGAAGAAGCCACAGTTTTTAGCGCCGCACGAAATGCGCCACATCATCACTAAGTTTAACGAAGCGGGCAATGACGAGATCATCCTGTGTGAACGAGGTTCAAGCTTCGGTTATAACAACTTAGTCGTTGATATGTTGGGCATGGATGAGATGAAACAATCTGGTTACCCAGTGATTTTCGATGCGACCCATGCGCTGCAACGTCCTGGTGGCCGTGCCGATTCTGCTGGCGGACGTCGTGCACAGGCGACCGAATTAGCGCGCAGCGGTATGGCGCTAGGTTTAGCGGGTCTATTCATTGAAGCACATCCCGATCCTGATAACGCTAAGTGCGACGGCCCATGTGCCTTACCTTTGCATCAGTTAGAAAATTATTTGAAACAAATGAAAGCGATTGACGATTTGGTTAAGTCCTTCGATCCAATCGATACCAGCAAGTAATCGCAAACTAAGACTTAATGAATTAGTGATTTAATCCCAAAGCCTCGACTCGTTCGGGGCTTTTGTTTTTCAGCTGAAAGAATCCGATGGCTATAACCCTGTAGCTATCTGAAACATTAATGTTTTATGATGAGGTTTGCCTAACCCTCGTCTTCATTGCCGACCTCATTCTTTACGGAATACCTTCATGTGGATCTTACTAACTTTGCTGGCGGCATTTATGCAGGCTTGGCGTAATGCGTTTCAAAGCCAACTGAGTAAAGAGGTGAGTGTCGCGGGCGTGACCTTAGCGCGTTTTATTTGGGCTGGGCCCATTGCCGCCGTGTATCTGGTAGGTTTATATCTTTGGCAGGATGTCGATATCCCCGATTTTAGCGGCCGTTTTATCGTTTTTATCTTAGGTGCATCGGCGATGCAAATCCTCGCGACGGGTTTGATGGTGAAACTGTTTAAGCTGCAGAATTTTGCTATTGGGGCTGGGCTGGCTAAGAGTGAAGCTGTGGTTGCGGCGATATTAGGCACAGTGTTTTTTGGCACTCATTTATCACCATTAGGTTGGTCGGGTGTATTACTGGGTGGTGTGGCGATTTTTCTGATGAGTGCCAAACAAGGTCTTCGAAGTCTGTCGCTCAATACGGTATTGATTGGCTTAGCTTGTGGAACTTCGTTTGCGCTGACATCGCTTTGGGTGCGGGAGGCGAGTTTGTGTTTGAATATCGGCTTCCCCCATAGCGCCGCTTGGGTGCTGTTATTCGTGATTAGTCTACAGACCTTAGTGTTAGTCAGTTATCTGTTACTTAAGGATAAATCCACACTGGCCGCGTTATGGCAGCGACCTAAGCTAACCTTACTCACTAGTACCGCCAGTTGTTTAGGTTCTATCGGCTGGTTTAGTGCTATGTCGCTGCAGGCAGTGCCTTATGTAAAAACCTTAGGCCAAGTTGAAGTCTTCTTTATGATCTTAATTGCCACCTTTTGGTTGAAGGAAAAAGTGAAGATAAAAGATATGCTTGGATTAATCCTTATTGCTATGGCCGCCATTTTAGTGATGTGGGAATAGTTTCAAACTCATTGATACCATGTCGATTTTTTATACTAGAATAAAATGCGATTTAGCCTGTTTATATCAAGCTGACATGAACTGAGATACAAACATATACACGTCTTGCAGCTTAGATTTTGATACCATTTTTAACCGAGTGCTGTGCGAGTTAAGGAACTAAACAGAGAACTATGCGAAGAAAAATAGCAAAATTAAATCTGCCATTGTGGCAATGGCTGGCAGTGATATTGTTTCCCATCGGGGTTGCTGTGGTCGCAAGTTATCTTTCTGCACAGTATTTTGTGGAAGATAAAGTCAAAGGTGTGGGAGCTATTTATGTAGGCCACATAGATACGTTGATCTCACATGCCGATGAAATCAGCCATTATGCATTGGCGCTGAAGGACACTGAGTGCCAAGAATTACACAACTATATGTTGTTCCAGCCTTACTTTCGCTCAGCTTTAATATTTGATTCACAACGTGTTTATTGTTCATCTAAAACAGGTGATATCGACGTTCCTTTAGGCATAGTCAGTGCCACTGAAAATCTTGAAATACCTAACCAGTTTATTATTGGCGGCACGCCTTTTATGCCTGAGGTGCCTGCGATAGTGGCATCAAACTGGGAGCCGATATCTAAGCACGGCGCTGCTGTGATTATTGAAGGGCAATATTTATTAGACTCCTTTGTACAGCCCAATGTGTTTCCCAGCGCAGTGATCAATGTCGCTTTATCTATAAATGGTAAAACGATTCCTGAGTCACCCGAATTTAAACAAAATGAGGTGATGACGCTCGATTCTGATAAGCACAATTTTTCAGTGTTATTAGCAATGTCACCTGCCTTTTTCTGGCATTTCTTTTGGATATTTTTAGCAATATCTTTGCCCGTTAGCATAGTCTTGATTACGGGGACTATCCTATTTGTGCTCTATTCAAGGGTTACTCGCCATTCCCTTGCCGATGACATTCGCAGTGGGATAGAGAACGAAGAGTTTTTCTTAGTTTATCAGCCAGTGATTTGTGCCGAGGATGGTAAGGCTAAAGGCGTTGAGGCTTTAGTACGTTGGCAGCACCCACAAATGGGCTTAGTGCGGCCTGATTTGTTTATTCCCATTGCCGAAGAGGGCAAGTTAATTGTCCCATTGACCAACTATATTTTTGAGCGGGCATTAAAAGATTTTGCCGATATGAAGGTCGAACCGGGCTTTAGAGTTGCGTTTAACGTGGCGCCAGAACACTTTACGCAGGATGATATTGAGTCGAAATTTATTCATCTGCGGGATTCCCTGGAGCGTATTGGCGTTAAGCCCTTGATTGAAATCACCGAACGGCAATTGTTAACGCCAGATATTTGCCAGTGTATTGAAAGCTTGCGACAGTTAGGAATTCTTGTGGCAATCGATGACTTTGGTACTGGGCAAACCACTTTACCCCTGCTGCAAACGATGCCGTTAGACTATCTGAAAATTGATAAATGCTTTATCGATACCATAGGGCAAGATTCTGTCACTTCCCATGTGCTCGATACTATTATCGAGCTTTCCCACAAGATGAATTATGTCGTGGTGGCAGAGGGGGTTGAGACGCAGGAGCAGGCGGATTATTTAACCAGTCGCCAAGTGCATTTTCTCCAAGGGTATCTCTTTGCTAAGCCGATGAAACTCGCCGATTTAAAGCTATGGTTAGTCGAGCATTTTAAGCGTTAGCATCATAAAATCAGTCAGCAATAAGGGCACCTAGGTGCCCTTATTGCCGTTCAAGCGTTATAGCTAAAAGTGCGTGTTAAAGGCTTTGGTTTAAGCTTCTGGTTGAAAGCTTATCGTTAAAGCCTCTTTTTAAAGCCTCTTTTTAAAGTTTCTGGTTAACTGCTCTGGCTAGAGGCCCATTCAAAGGCTGTAGCCAGTTTCTTCGTGTTCCGATAAATCCAAGCCGTTAACTTCTTGTTCTGTGCTGACACGAAGGCCGCCAAGTAGCTTACGAATGATCACGAATAGCAACCAAGTGACCACAGCTGTATAAGTGAACGTGGCCGCGACCCCGATAATCTGTACCCCAAGTTGGTCTATCATGGTTTCGTTCACGGCTGCAAAACCGTAGCCGCTAAAGACGCCTAATTGGGTCGAGCTAAACACGCCGGCCAAAAGAGTTCCGAGAATACCGCCAACCCCGTGTACGGGGAAAACGTCTAAGGAGTCATCGATCTTAAGTTTCTGTTTGATATAAACCGTTGAGTAAAAACACACGATCCCGCCGAGTAAACCAATCACTAATGCTCCCGCTGGGCCAACATAACCAGACGCCGGAGTGATAGTGCCTAAGCCTGCTACCATGCCGGTGACTATGCCAAGGGCGCTGGGTTTACCAAACTTAATCCACTCAATTGCTGCCCAGGTCATCGCGCCCATAGAAGCGGCGAGATGAGTTGCTAAAATCGCCATGGCAGCGGTGCCATTGGCGCCGAGTGCGCTACCACCATTAAAACCGAACCAACCGACCCACAGCATGCCCGCACCTGTGACTGTCATGGTCAGGTTGTGCGGCATAATCGCCGAGTTTAAAAATCCTTTGCGCGGACCTAGCACTTTAGCCGCAACGAGCGCTGCAACCCCGGCGGTAATATGCACCACGGTTCCGCCCGCGAAATCGTACAGTCCTAGCTGTGCTAACCAGCCTCCGCCCCACACCCAGTGGGTAATCGGCGCATAAACCAATAATAACCAAGCCCCTGAAAAGATGAGCACAGCTGAGAATTTCATTCGCTCGGCAAAGCCACCGATGATCAGTGCCGGCGTGATGATGGCAAAGGTCATTTGAAATAGCATAAACAGGGGCTCAGGAATATCCCCACTGAGACTATCGCGGCCAATGCCTGACAGTAATGCTTTACCTAAGCCACCGATAAAACTATTGCCCGCATCGAATGCGAGCGAATAACCTATGGCAAACCATAAAACTGAGACAAGGGCGGCGATAGAGAAGCACTGCATCAATATCGAGAGTACGTTTTTACTGCGTACTAAACCGCCGTAAAATAAGGCTAATCCGGGTAAGGTCATCAACAACACCAGCGCGGATGAGCTTAAGATCCACGCAGTATTCGCGGCGCTGAACTGACCCTCATCGGCGACAGCATTGGTCGCCAACATACTGAATAATATCAAGAGATATTTAAAACTGAGTCTGAAGTTCGCTAGTATCATAGGGCATCCACTCCTTCTTCCGAAGTACGAATGCGCACGACTTGTTGGAGTTCGGTCACAAAGATTTTGCCATCGCCCACTTTGCCTGTATGGGCCGCGGCAATAATGGCTTCGATAATGGCTTCTTCTTGATCTGAGTGAATGGCGACTTCGAGCTTCATCTTAGGCAAAAAGTCCACTGCGTATTCGGCGCCACGATACAATTCTGTATGGCCCTTTTGGCGGCCAAAGCCGCGCACTTCAGTGACTGTCATGCCATGGACGTTGAGCTGAGTTAAGGCTTCACGTACATCGTCTAATTTGAACGGTTTAATGATTGCGGTGACCAGTTTCAATTTTCTCTCCAACAAACTTCAGACTCAATTTATTGGAATAAAGCAGGAATCAGGCCATATAAACAAAGCATTTATTATCATTGCGTTAACATTCAGTCGCACCGAAATAGCATCAAGGATTGATGCAAAACGGTGCAGAACAGAATCAAATCGCCCTGATTTGGTGCGTTTTATTGGTGCAAGATAAGTTCTGCTGGCAAGTATCAGTGCAGATAGTGTCGAGTGGATATAAAGCGAGGGGAGTCAGCGTTTTAATGCGCTGCATGAATGCGGGGAATTAAATCGTGATTTACAGGTTATCTTTATTAAACAGTGAATTAACTTTGGTTGTGCTAGGCTAGTTGTGCTCGCTTAAACTGCTAGCTGTTTGACTCGCACCCAAAGCTCGGCATTGACTGGCGCACTTAAACCGTGCGCTTGTGCACGCTCACAGATATAGCCGTTAATTTGGTCTATCTCGGTTCGCCTTTGATGCGCAATATCTTGGTGCATCGACGAGAAGTTCCCCGCTGTTAGGCGGATCACTTGGTAGACCCTGTCGTGCAAAAATGATTGATCAAGCGACACGCCATCATGTGCGGCAACCATGACCAACTCATCGAGAATACCCTTAATCACCTCGCTAAAATCTGGCTCAGCTAGTTTGCCATTAGGACATTGATATAGCGCCGTGAGCGGATTAATGGCGGCATTGACTGCGAGTTTTTGCCACAGGCAAGGCACAATCGCATCGACCCATTCACTGCTCGGAATGGCAGCCAGCAAAGCGTTGCGATAATGCTTCGTCAGTTCAGCGCCAGCGAAATGCCCCAGTTGAGTCAGCCCTTGTCCGGTTTGCTTAATCTGCCAAGGGGCTTGACGTAACACCCCTTGGGACGTTGTCCCTAGGCTTAGTCCTCTGCCATTGGCTTGCGGATTAAGCAGCGGTGCCAGCGCTAAATGAGGTCCCATGCCATTGTGTAATAACAAAATATGGCATTGGCTAGGCAGTTGCTTGAGCAAGGGAGAGAGCGCATCGAGCACTTGATAGGCTTTAACGCAGACAATCACCAGACGGATATTGTCGAGCGCATCGGCAGTTAAGATAGGCACCGAATACGGGATAGCTTGTACCTGTTGATGGTCATCTGCAGACGCTAATGGGGTGAAACTCAGTACTTGCTGGCCAGATTCGAGGGCATTACGGCCGATAAAACCGACATTCATGCCCGCAACTGTCAATTGGCGACAGATCAGTTGCCCAACGGCACCTGCACCTAAAATGGCAATATCCACAGCATGAGTCATATTCGCAGCCTTAAGGTTTCTGTATCAGTGCCAATTGAAAGCGTTCGGATTAATCTTCCCGTAACTGCGCCGCACGGAAGTATTTGCCATAGGCCCAATTACAAAAGTAGAACAGCGCTATGCCCGTAAAGTCGGCAATGACATCCGCCACAGAGGCGCTACGGTAGGGCAAACGCGATTGCACTAGCTCAATTAAAATGGCATAGCTCGCCAATGTGAGCGATAGCCAATACCACTTAGGTTTGAAAGCGAGGTAGGAGAGATAGGAGAGGCAAAAAAAGCTCCCAAGATGGCCTACCTTGTCGATATTCGGAATACTTTGCGAATAGGTTGGTCTGGAAAATACCAGATAACTGATCACGACAAAGGCTACGGCTAAAGCCAGCTTAAATAGGGTATTTTTAGTTATCACAAATATGTTTGCATTAGCTTAGAGTGGGGCAATGATAGGAAAATCCACCACTAAAGTCATCCATGATTACGCTTTTATTCTAGGCTTTACCTTCAACTTAGGCCTGTGTGTGGGTAAACTAGCTGCATATAAATTTGATATGGGACATAAAAACTATGCCTTCAATGGATATTGTGTCAGAAGTGAATGAAGTTGAACTGCGTAATGCGGTTGATAATACTAAGCGTGAGCTGGCGACACGTTTCGATTTTCGCGGTAAAACAGCTGACGTGGAATATAAGGATCATGTGGTCACGTTAACCGCTGAAGATGACTTCCAATGCCAACAATTAGTGGACATTTTACGTATGCAACTGAGCAAACGTAATGTGGATCCGTCTTCGATGGAAGTCGATGAGAAAGCCATCCACAGTGGTAAAACCTTCTCCCTAAAAGTGAAGTTTAAAGAAGGTATAGAAACCTTAATCGCTAAAAAACTGGTCAAGCTAATTAAAGACAGCAAACTTAAAGTGCAAGCGTCTATTCAGGGCGAGAAAGTACGAGTTACAGGTAAAAAACGTGACGATTTACAAGCTGTCATGGCGTTGGCACGTGAGTCTGAGTTAGGCCAGCCTTTCCAATTTGATAACTTTAAAGATTAATCGAGCAGAATTGGTTTAACGTGATGCAGTATCGCGTTAGCCATTTCGTCTTTAAATGTAAAAGCCCTCACACTAAGGTGTGAGGGCTTTTTTATATTGATGACATAAGTGCTATGAGACCTTAATCAGATTTTGCTGGTGCACTTTTTGACGAATCATCCATTAATGATGTGCTGGGGTGCGGCGCATACTTGTTGACTAAGGCAACCAAAAACAACACAGGAAAACCAATAACACTGGCGGCGACAAAGAAGTTCACATAGCCAAATGCGTCGACATAAGCCCCCGAGAAGCCCGCGATAAACTTAGGGAACAGCAACATAATCGAAGACAGTAAGGCATATTGCGTTGCACTGTAGCCACTGCTGGTGAGACTCGATAGATAGGCGATAAAAGCCGCCGTGGCGATTCCTGCGCTAAAGTTGTCTACGGAAATGGCAAAGGTTAAAAAGGGTACGTTGTAGCCAATCACTGCCTGCCACGCGAATAACAGATTGGTTACGGCAACCAGCAAAGCGCCAAGGAAAAGGATCTTCATCGTGCCATAACGCGCTAACAAAACACCGCCGAAGGCTGCGCCGACTAAGGTCATGATCAGGCCATAGATCTTACTCAAATAGGCAATTTCTTCTTTAGTGAAGCCCATATCCACATAAAAGACGTTCGCCATAATACCCATCACAATATCTGAGATCCGGTAGCAAGAAATCAGCAATAGGATGAGGATAGCGCTGCGGCCATAGCGTTTGAAAAAGTCGATAAAAGGCAAAATACTGGCCGTGTATACCCAAGACATGCCAGCGGCGATAACTCTTGGATAAGTGGCGCTTAAGCGTTGCTTTAAGGCTAATTCGGTGGCATCGGCGGCGCGGGTATCGACTTTGGGCTCACGGCTAAAAAGCGTGGTCAAAATCCCCACGGACATCAAGCCCGCCATAATCAGGTAAGAGGTTTGCCAGGCCACTAAGTTGTATGCTGTGTTACCGGGGTCGACCCAAGCCGCTATAGTGAGTGCACCTGCGGTGGCGACTATCATAGCGCTGCGGTAACCCACTTGATAGGCCGCTGCTAGTGCGGCTTGCATCTTTTCAGGGGCTGATTCAATCCGAAAGGCATCAATCACAATATCTTGGGTGGCGGAAGCAAAGGCGACCATTAATGCGAATAGCGCCAAGCGCTCGAGATCCTTGAGAGGGTCACTAAAAGACATGCCTAAGATAGCGCCGACCAGTAACAACTGAGCGAATAGCATCCAGCTTCGGCGGCGGCCTAGAAAGCGAGTTAGCAGTGGTAGCGAGAGTCGATCGACTAAGGGCGACCAAGCCCATTTAAACGCATAGGCTAAGGCTATCCAGCTGAAATAACCGATTGAAGTGCGATCAACACCGGCTTCACGCAACCAAAAGGATAGCGTTGAAAATACCAACATTAATGGTAGGCCGGCGGAAAAACCCAGTAATAACAGGATCAAAACCCGCTTGTGATAATAGACACTGAGCGCATCGAGTGTACGTTGAATAAAACCTGTTGCGGACATAGGTATGAGTCTAGGTATTTAATCCGCCTAGCTTACGGGTAAGGTGCCATAGGGTTCAAGGGCTAATGGCATTCCTTTTATATTGAGCTCTCGTTTTGGCGCATTTTGGTGATTGAATATAGCTTTGGCGTTAATCTTCTGTTGCTAAGCGTGAGCCGCGGGTTTATATCGCCAGCGTTAAGCGTCAGGATTAATCATCGGGATTGATTGCCTGTATGAATAGAAAAGATGACAAAAATGAAGAGGGAGGAATCAATTACGCGATATAAAAAGGCCCTGATAACAGGGCCATTTTCTATTGATAGGCATGCAGAACTTAAGGTCTTATCCCAACGCATCCCTGTGGCACTCGGCCGCCTAAACTCAGAAAGTCACAGCAATCATTCACTTGCTTACGCAGATATTGATTGCCGCGGATCACACAGTCAGGCCACCTGTTAAAGCTGTGGAGCAAGTGCCAAAACACTTTTTCAGTTTCCGTTTGCGCTTCGCCAGTCGAATTCAATTGCTGCCATTCTTCTAACGTGTCCCATAAGTAAAGTTGCACTTCATGGAAGTCGAGTTCTTCACTCAAAAACGCTTTTCCATAAAAGGCGAGTTGGGGCGCTTTATTATCGATGAACTCAGTTGCTGTCATCGTTTGCCTCCTTTCTGTTTGCTATCACAGTATAGATGCAAAATTAGCGCTTTTGCTCGAAAAATTTTTGGATTACTGTTTTGGTAATAATTTAGCGGTTTTCAATATGATAGGTGTCACAGGAACATCGGGCCAATTGAGCTTAGCGTTCGTCCCTGTCTCAACGACAGCCATAGCTTCGAGGACAGTTTTACCTTCAATCACTTCACCAAATACCGCATAACCCCAACGGCGTTTGGATGGGTCGAGTTTAGTATTGTCGGCCACGTTGAAGTAGAACTGGCGTGTGGCTGAGTGCGGTTCATTTTCCCGCGCCATGGCGATAGTGCCTATGCTGTTGGTGAGCCCATTCCCCGATTCGTTGACTATCGGTTTGCCGTCTGGCAGCTCTTCATACTTAGGGGTGAGTCCACCGCCTTGCACCACAAAGTCACTGATCACACGGTGAAATATCGTGTTGTCATATTCGCCTTTGACGACATAAGTTAAAAAGTTATCGACAGTGATAGGTGCGCGTGTCCTATCTAGCTCGACCACTATTTTGCCTAAGCTAGTGTCAAACTCGACTCTGGGATACAAGGTATCGGCCTGAATGTCGAGTGCGAGGCTATTGTGACTCATAAAGAGAAATAAGAGGGCTGATATCCAACGGAGCATATTGATTTCCTTATAATAAACTGACGCTGTTATTGTTGTAGAAACTGATTAAGCTCAGGATCATTAAGAATTTCACCTGTGAGTTGGCCGAGTAATTTATTCATATCCAGCTCTAAGGTCGCAAAATCGGGCGTTAAAGGGCCTTTTAAGGTGCCTTTTGCCTTGTAACGTTTAACCAGTTCTTGTGTTGAGTTCTTGGCTTGCACTGCGATTAACACACTGTGTTTTGCCTCATAACCAAAAGTCTTTTTAGTGACATCCATTTGCAATTCTTCTAATTGAATTTGCACTGAATTAGTCGCGCTAGGATCGATTTGATAACCCGCTTGGCTAAAGCCGGCGCGGAATACTTCATCGAGCAGCAATTTAGGCGGTTCACTCGGGCCGACCAAACGTGTTTTTGTCCCTTCTTCAATAAAACGAGCAACATAATCGACGGTGCGCGTATCGACGGTTTCAAGAGAGATAGGTACAGATTGCGCCGTTTGTTGACTGATATTGGGCACTTGGGGACTGAAAGCCATATGAGTCGGGTTTTGGCTGGCACAGCCCGCAAACAGCAGGGGAAAAGTCAAAGTCAGTAATAGCCGTTTCATGGGATCTCTCGTACAAGTAAAAGTGGCTACAGCATACCAGAAATCACTTTTGATGCCACAGAACACCTCGATTCAGTTGGAGTACAGCTTACAGTGATAACATCCAGTGTTCACTATGGGTTAGTTCATTTCATCTGGAGCAAAACATGTCAAAACTGTCGTTAATTTCGATTGTTGTGGGCCTGACAATGGCGTCAAGCATCATTAGCACCAATGCATTCGCGGGGGATTCTGCCCATATACTCGGCGGCAGTTTAGGCTACGGTACTCAAGAATTTGAAACCAACAGCGGTAAATATGATGCAGGTGATACCTTTACCAGTGACTTGTATTATCGCTTTATGCTTGATGAGCATTTTGGTTTTGAAGCGGGGTATTTAACGGGGACGGGTGGAGTGGCGAGTGCACTTATTAGTGGTATCAGTGAAATCAAAGATTTACATTACCAAGGTATCAGAACCACTGCTTATGGCGAATATGCGTTGTCTCGTGGTAATAGTCTGTATGCCAAGCTCGGCGCCGCTTATACCAAAGTGAGTTATGAGATGGATAAGCAAGAGATGGATTCGGATGATGTAGGATTTTACGGCGCTGTGGGTTGGCAATATCGTTTTCGCTCTGGCTTTGGACTCAATCTTGAGTACCAATATGTGCCAATGAAAGAGTTAGAGCTGCAAGGGGTCAACTTTGGCGTGAGTTATCGATTCTAACTCGCAAATATTATCTATTATCCTCAATTAAGCGCCCTTGGCGCTTTTTTCGTTTTAGAACCTTGGATATTAAAGCTGTAAACAGAATACTCGTCAGCAACAAAATGACAACATTTTGACCTTGCACTCTTTTAATGCAAAGGGGGACAGGTTAGAGTAAAAATTCGATGTTTAGAATGAGAGAGCACAGATGCTCCCGCGTCCTTTCTGTAAGGCTTAGTCATGTTAACGATAGCAACGCAAATCGCCCCAGATAGCCTGATCAATCCCAAGGGCTTACCCCATTTCGGCCATTTTGATGGCATAGTTAAAACCTTAGGTTTAGCGGACTTTGCCTACTTCGATACTATGGATAAACCCGCTTCAGCGTGGGCCAAGCATTTCGATTATAAACAATTTCAGTTTGTCTCTTTGGTCACACCACGTTATGTCCTTGGTATCGCA
The DNA here is from genome assembly GCF_052850535.1 of Shewanella sp. 1180_01. Classification (NCBI taxonomy): domain Bacteria; kingdom Pseudomonadati; phylum Pseudomonadota; class Gammaproteobacteria; order Alteromonadales; family Shewanellaceae; genus Shewanella; species Shewanella sp. 1180_01. The sequence goes on along the minus strand of NZ_VXCT01000011.1, from coordinate 57,603 downwards.
CTCGCCGATATTGCTTACGTCGGCAGTGCGTTTTGTTATTTATACGACATAAAAACCAACACTCTCACCCAGCTTGATTGGCTAAAACCTTTAAGATTTGGCTATCAGATGACGCCATCTCCCGCTGAGGGTAAAAGTCGTATTGGCCGTAAAGGAGCGCAGTTAAGCTTTGAGATTGTAGAGGGCGGTTGGCGGTTAATCATTGATACTAAAAATATTCAAGCCGATGTGACTTTGCACTCAGCACCCTTAAGTTTGCCTATGGCCATGTGTAGCCCTACGGGATACAACGGCTGGACTTACACACAGAAACATAATGGTTTGACGGTTAAAGGTAGTTTTACTGTAGCTCATGAGCCGCAGCCGCTGAATCACGCTTTAGCTGGCTATGACTTTTCGGCGGGTTACATGCGCCGTGATACGAGTTGGCGCTGGGCGTCAATCAACGCGCGGATCCATGAGGGCATTATGGGGCTTAATTTAGCCGCGGGCGTCAATGAAACCGGCGCTACTGAAAATGTCTTTTGGATTAATGGCGAGCGTCATTTACTCGGGTCAGTGCAATTTGAGTTTGATCGACACGCCACGCTCGGCGCCGAGGTTTGGCGAGTCTACAGCCAAAATGGCCAAGTGGATTTACAGTTTGCGGCGCGCAATTGTCGCAGTGAAAAGCGTAACTTGCTCTTGCTTAAGAGCAATTTTCGCCAATTCATCGGTCATTTCAGCGGCACGATTACCGATAATCAAGGGCGCAGTTACCAGTTGAATAATGTGCTGGGACTCGCCGAAGATCACTATGCCCGCTGGTAACCAAATGCGGGTCGTAAAACGCGACTAACCGACCACTGTTGTCTGTGTTGTGGCGTTTAATGCGGTTTATAAAATTCGCTCAGAATCGATATAAAAAACACTAAAAATAATCATAAAACAACAAGAGAACAGGACGACCTTATATGGATATCGCCTCGCTGATCCAGCACCCCGAAGTGTTACTGCTCGTGCTCGCGCCGTTGTTTTTCGTGTGTATTTTGCTGGAATGGTATTTTGGCGATAAAAAACAAAAGCTACCCTTGAGTGCACGTTATCGCGGCCAAGAAGTGCTGTGTAATTTCAGCCTCGCGGCCATGCATCAAGGTGCCGATCTGCTCACTGGCTTGTTGATCGCTAAGCTGTATCTGGCGATGTTTGGTTGGAAGTTATTCGATATTGAAATGGGCCCATTAAGCTTTATTGCCTTGATGGTTGCGCAGGATTTTTGTTACTACTGGTTCCACAGGGCGAGCCACAGAGTGCGTTGGATGTGGGCGGCTCACGTGGTGCACCATAGCTCTGAGAATATGAACTTTAGCACGGCGTTTCGCCAGAGTTTAATGTATCCGTTTGCGGGCATGTGGGTGTTTTGGTTGCCGTTGGTGGTCATAGGTTTCGACCCAAACTGGGTGGTGTTTGTGGTATTACTCAATCTAGGATTGCAATTTTTTGTGCATACCCAAGCGATTAAATCACTCGGACCGCTGGAATGGGTCTTTAATACACCGTCACATCACAGGGTGCACCACGGTCGTAATCCCCAATATATAGATAAAAACTATGCGGGTGTGCTGATTATTTGGGACAAGCTGTTTGGCACTTTTGAGCCCGAGGTAGAGACAGTGATTTACGGTATCACTAAGCCTGTGAATAGTTTTAATCCCTTTAAAGTGACGTTTAGCGAATGGCGAGACATGTTTGCTGAGGTTACCGCGGCAGGCTTGAGTGTTAAACAACGACTACGTATCTTGTTTGCTCCGCCTTCCAGCAGTTTAAAAAGCGAGGAATAACAATCCACTGTATTTTCCAAGTTAAATAGCGCAAATGGCTAATAGCCTCTTGAATTTAGCCTTGCTAGCCTATATTCCCTTTTTTGCCAGTATTTTGGTGTAAAAATGTACAACATCATACTTTGGTGGTACTTTTTGAGGGAAGGCATTTAACTTGGGAGGACTTATCATGATGGATGAACCTCGATTATCCGCGGAGGAGCTTGCTTGTTTTAGTGAACTTTTTTCGCCGACTCGTGTGGGCACTGCCTTGACCAACGATCCCCTAGTCAATCACGTGCTCACAGTCACAACTGAAGTGCCGCAAGTTATCGCTTCGATTTTGGGTAAGGCAAAACTCACGTTATTGGCTGAAGTCGGGCCCTATAAACTCTGGTTTCCGCTATTGATGAAAGTGGATGATTTTGGACAGTTTCAACCCACTTTAGGCGTGCCTGAAGTGCTCGATGCTTCGGGAGTGGAGCGCAGTTGGCGGTTAACCCAAGCCGATGATGTGTGGATATTTGACCACGATCAAGGTGAGCAATGGTCAGTTGCCTCGTTATCCAGTTCTGGCATGGCTATTCGTGCTAAATCGCAGCAGCAATTTAAGCAATTGTTAGGCAGTAAAGATCTGCAATTACAACTGCCTAATGGCGAGACTATGCGCGTCGATATTGAGCCTATTCGTAGCGAGAAAGGTCTGGCCTTTGTTAAGTTTCAGGCTGAAACCGAAGAGCGCGAAGCGTTACGTCAATTCTTATTTAGTCGTCACCGCTCTCAGCATGCTCAATTCTATCGAGACTTACGCTATACCCAAGCAACCTGAAGATACGAGTTTCAGAGCGCCTAGGCTGCTTCAATTCAAGGCGCATCAATGACAGAATGTCGGCCACCTTTTGAATTGATGCAACACGGAAGTGAAGCACCCTAGGCGCTCCGTCCCGGCGGGTTTTAACGCACTTTATGCTGCGTTGGTTATTTTTAACTTAGCCCGCTAGGTCTGCAAATAACCGCCTTGCCTAAAGTGCGTTAAACTCCCGCTGAATCCTGCATCTTCAGGTTGTTTGGGTATAGTACCCTGCATTGCGACAGTTTTCGGCCTTGTGTTAGTTTTCCTGTTATCTAAAAATCTCAGTTCTGCAACTCGAATGTGAAATCCACGGATTTAAAAACTGTCATTTGCGATTGCAGTGCTTTTCGCCGATTGTTACCTGCCAATCTGTCGCCCGATGGATTAGAATGGCATTGAATTCAAAACATCAGAGCGAGCGGTATGCACGTACATATTTTAGGAATTTGTGGAACCTTCATGGGTGGTCTAGCGTTATTGGCTAGGGCAAAAGGGCACAGAGTGACGGGCTCGGATGCCAATGTCTATCCTCCAATGAGCACGCAACTAGAGGACCAAGGCATTGAGCTTATTCAAGGTTTTGATCCCAGCCAGCTGGGTGAAGCGGGGCATTATCCTGACTTAGTTGTGATTGGTAATGCCATGAGCCGTGGTAATCCTTGCGTGGAAGCCGTGTTGAACATTGGCATCCCTTATACCTCTGGCCCGCAGTTTTTAGCCGATCATATTTTGCCTGAGCGTTGGGTACTGGCAGTGTCTGGTACTCACGGTAAAACCTCGACTTCTAGTATGTTAGCCTGGATTTTAGATGATTGCGGTTATGAGCCAGGCTTCTTAATCGGTGGCGTACCGCAAAACTTTGGTGTGTCGGCGCGTTTAGGCAAGACGGCTTTTTTTGTGGTTGAGGCCGATGAATACGACAGTGCCTTCTTCGATAAACGTTCGAAATTCGTGCATTATCATCCACGTACCTTAGTGATCAACAATCTTGAGTTCGATCATGCCGATATTTTTGCCGATCTGGCCGCGATTCAAAAACAGTTTAATCATTTAGTTCGCACTGTACCTGGCGAAGGAAAGATCGTTTGGCCCGCAGATTCCCATGCCGTTAAGCAGACGATTGATATGGGGTGCTGGAGCGAGCAAGAAACCTATCATTTAGCCGAATCTGCCAACGGTTGGTATGGCAAAGCCTTAAGTGATGATTGCCATCGCTTTGAAGTGTTTTTTGATGGTGAGTCCCAAGGCATTCTCGAATGGGATTTGATTGGTCAGCACAATATTGAAAACGCCATGATGGCCATTGCTGCTGCGCGTCATGTGGGCGTTAAGCCGAGTGCTGCAATTGAAGCCTTAGCTAAGTTTATGCCACCTAAACGTCGACTCGAATTACTCGGAACCGTTAACGGCGTGAGCGTATACGACGACTTTGCCCACCATCCAACGGCGATTGCGACCACGTTAAAAGGCATGCGGGCTAAGGTCGGTCAGAGCAAGATTACTGTGGTACTCGAGCCGCGCTCAAACACCATGAAGAGCGGTGTCCATAAAGACACTTTAGCTTTTTCTATGATGCAAGCCGACGAAGCCTTTTTATATCAAGCCGATACCATCGACTGGAACATGAAAGAAGCCATGGAAGCGGCGGTGATCCCCGTGACTGTGTTACATCAAATTGATGATGTGGTCGCCAAAGTAACGGCAACGGCCAAAGCGGGCGACACCATAGTGGTGATGAGTAATGGCGGTTTTGGCGGGTTACATAAGAAGCTGCTGGCCGCATTAGAGCAGCGTTCAACTGTAGAGTTGGTTTAAGATGAGCTACACAAAGTCGACAAAGGCAATTAGCTTAGCTTGGACGGGCGCCTCGGGCGCCCCCTATGGCCTTAAGTTGCTCGAGTGTCTGTTGGTATCGGGTTATCAAGTGTTTTTGATGATTTCCAGTGCCGCTCGGGTAGTATTAGCGACTGAGCACGGTTTGCAGTTAAGCGCCAACAGCGACAAAGCCCATGCCCAGCTGTTGGCTTTACTGCACGAAAAAGGCGTAATTATTACTGGCGAGTTAGTGGTATTAGGTAAAGATGAGTGGTTTTCACCGCCCGCATCGGGCAGCGCCGCACCTAAGCAAATGGTGATTTGCCCTTGCTCGACGGGGACGTTAGCGGCAGTGGCCACAGGAATGAGTAATAATTTACTCGAACGTGCCGCCGATGTGGTGATTAAAGAGCGCGGTCAACTTATTCTAGTGCCGAGGGAAACTCCTTTTAGTGCCATACACTTAGAGCATATGTTGAGCCTTTCTCGCCTCGGCGCGACCATTATGCCCGCCGCGCCCGGCTTTTATCACAATCCCAAATCGGTAGAAGATCTGGTAGACTTCATGGTCGCTCGAATTCTCGATCATTTGGGCGTTGACCATGCATTAACGAGTCGCTGGGGTTATGACAAACAGTCTAACCGCGACCTCGACAATTGAGACTTATATGAAACACACCACCGAAGTGATGATCTCTGCAGAAGAGATAAGCCAGAAATTGGATCAAATGGCCGAGCTAATCAATGCCCATTATGCCCACAGCGAACGTCTGCTGATGGTAGGCTTGTTAAAAGGCTCAGTGGTCTTTATGGCTGACCTGTGTCGCCGAATTAAAGGCCATGTTGAAATCGATTTTATGTCGGTTTCCAGTTATGGCAATGCTATGACCAGCTCACGGGATGTGAAAGTGCTGAAAGATGTGCAATCAGATATCGCCGGTCGCGATGTATTGATTGTGGAAGACTTGATTGACTCAGGTAACACCTTAAGCAAAGTGCGCGAGATGCTGTTACTGCGCGAGCCTAAGAGCCTTGCACTGTGCACCCTGCTGGATAAACCTGAACGTCGTGAAGTGGATGTGAAGGTCGATTTTATCGGTTTCACTATCCCTGATGAGTTTATCGTGGGTTATGGTATTGATTATGCAGAGCAATATCGCAATCTACCTTACATCGCGAAAGTCGTGCCACTCGATTAAGTGTCTGATATCGTTTAAAACTCCCGCAACAGGCGGGAGTTTTGCTTTTTACGGCTATATAAAAAATAGTATAAATAATTGAATCATTAAAGATTGGTTTTTCAATCAATTAGCTAACTTTTTGCGTTAGTTCTGCAATCCATCATTGTAATTGTGTTTTTTAGCACCATCTTATTACTTTCTAATGTGTAAGGATCGGTACAAATATGGCGAATATTACCCATGCTCTGGTACTCGAAGGGCTTAAAAAAACCTATAAAGGCGGCGTCGAAGCGGTCAAAGGCATCAGCCTCACCGTCAATCAAGGGGACTTCTTTGCCTTGCTCGGCCCCAATGGTGCGGGTAAATCCACCACGATTGGTATTATCAGCTCCTTAGTGCAGAAGAGTTCAGGTTCGGTCAAAGTCTTTGATTATGATATCGATAAACAGCTAGAACACGCCAAGCTCTGCATTGGTTTAGTGCCGCAAGAGTTTAACTTCAACCAGTTTGAAACTGTGCTGCAAATCGTGGTGAATCAAGCGGGTTACTATGGTGTGCCAAAACCGGTTGCCCTTGAGCGTGCCAAAAAATATTTAAGCCAACTGGATTTGTGGGAAAAGCGCAATAGCCCTTCGCGGGAATTATCTGGTGGCATGAAGCGACGGTTAATGATTGCTCGCGCCCTGATGCACGAACCTAAATTATTGATTTTAGATGAACCTACCGCAGGGGTGGATATTGAACTACGCCGCTCTATGTGGGAGTTTCTCAAACAAATTAATCAGCAGGGCGTGACGATCATCCTGACCACCCATTACCTCGAAGAAGCGGAAATGCTTTGCCGTAATATCGGCATTATTGATAAAGGTATTTTAGTGGAATGCACTAGCATGAAGGCGTTGCTGAGTAAGCTGAATATGGAGACGTTTATTCTTGATTTGCGTAGGGATACAGCTACTGCACCCGTACTCGATGGCATGACTTGCCGCTTAACCGACCCTCATACTTTAGAGGTGGATGTGGTGAAAGAGCATAATCTCAACGATGTCTTTAGCCAATTAAGTGCGGCCAATATAGAAGTGCTATCGATGCGCAACAAGTCTAATCGCTTAGAAGAACTCTTCGTCGAACTCGTGAAGAAAACTCAGGGAGCCTCAGCATGAATAAGCTCTACTTTATTGCCTTTAAAAGCATCTTAAGCAAAGAAATCAATCGTTTTACGCGAATTTGGATCCAGACTTTAGTGCCGCCTGCGATTACCATGACCTTGTATTTCTTGATCTTTGGTAACTTAGTCGGCAGCCGAATTGGAGAGATGGGCGGCGTATCTTATATGGAGTTTATCGCCCCGGGTTTGATCATGATGTCGGTGATCACTAACTCTTACTCGAACGTGGCGAGCTCATTCTACAGTGCTAAATTTCAACGCAATTTAGAAGAGCTGATGGTGGCTCCTGTGCCCCATTATGTGTTGATTGCAGGTTATGTTGGTGGCGGCGTGGCGCGCGGTTTGTGTGTCGGCCTAATAGTGACGCTTGTGGCCATGTTCTTTGTTGATATTAGCTTGCATCATGCTGGTTTAGTGGTAATGACAGTGTTTTTAACCTCAGTGCTATTCTCCTTGGGTGGCTTAATTAACGCTGTTTTTGCAAAAAGTTTCGACGACATCAGTATTATCCCGACCTTTGTGCTTACTCCATTAACTTACCTTGGCGGGGTATTTTACTCCCTGTCACTCTTGCCCCCTTTCTGGCAAGGCGTGTCGGCACTCAACCCTGTAGTCTATATGATCAACGTGTTCCGCTATGGCTTTTTAGGCTTCGCCGATATCAGCGTGCCATTATCCATCGCCATTATGATCGGTTTCTGTGTCGCCCTGTGGACCTTAGCGTATTACTTAGTCTCGCGCGGAATAGGGTTACGTTCATAGTGGGTTTGATTCATTAACCTGAGCTGTATCTAAGAAGGCAGCCGAAGCCCAAGTCGCGATTTGAATGTTTTTTGAAAACCATCAATTGCATACGACTTGGGCATGAATATTTAGAGCCTGTTTTTCGTTGTTGTAATCTTTCTCAGTTTATCACGACCTTAAAATCTGCAAGTACCCGACAATGATCTTCATTACGTTGTGGTTAAGAATGAGTTAAGAGTAGAGCAATTGATATTGGATAGCTCTACTCTATTGTCTGGATTGCACTAAAAACATCGCTCTGTGAGTGATGTTTTTTTATGGCTTAACCGCTCTGACTATTGGGTTTTGTAGGCTGATTAAGGTTTCTGTCGACTGGATTTCATCGATCGATTGAATGCGATTGATGAGTACGTGCTGTAAACCATCGATGGATTGGCACATTACCTTTACGAAAATACTGTAGTTGCCTGTGGTGTAATAGGCTTCGACGACTTCTTCGAGGGCGTTGAGTTTTGCAATTGCGGCGGGGTAATCGCCAGCACTTTTAAGATTGATACCGATAAAACAGCAAACGTCATAACCTAGGGCTTTAGGGTTTACTGTGATCTGCGCGCCTGTGATGATCCCCGCTTGCTTCATTTTTTCTACCCGGACATGGATAGTGCCAGCACTGACGCTAAAGCGTTTAGCGAGTTCGGCAAAGGGCGTGCGGGCATCCTGCATTAGGGCTTCGAGGATATGATTATCGAGTTGATCGCGCTGAAATGCGGTATCCATAAATAAACTCTCTATAACGTAATGAATTGTCATAAAGTTACGTTTTTTTATGGGGAATTGCTACCGATTTTGCCCGTCTTAGTTGATTTTAGTGATCATTGTTCGCCCAAAGGCTCACAAAAAGGCACTTCTGCGCTAAAAGTCATACTGACACCCGTGTAAGGATGTTTGATGGTGAGCTCTGCCGCATGCAGTAATAGGCGTGGTGCTAAGGATTTGGCCAGTGGATCGGCATAAAAACCATCACCTAAGATCGGATGGCCTAGTGCCATCATATGTACCCGTAATTGGTGTGAGCGGCCTGTGATTGGCGTGAGTTTCACCAGCGTCGAGCGTTTGGCACGACTTATTACTTGGTAGTGAGTCAAAGACGGTTTGCCCACAAGATGATCGACTTTCTGTTTGGGACGATTCGGCCAGTCGCAGATCAGCGGATAATCAACGCTACCCGTATCATTTTTGACATGGCCCGCGACCCTTGCAAAGTAGGTCTTGCTGGTTTCTCTATCGTGGAACTGACGTTTTAATTCACGTTCGGCGCTGCGAATAAGGGCGACAACGATTACGCCTGAGGTCGCCATATCGAGGCGGTGGACGATTTGGCTATGGGGATGTTCAGCTTTTACTCGGGCATATACACTGTCGTAATGGGCAGGATCGCGACCGGGCACAGACAACAATCCCGAAGGTTTGTTTATGACGATAATGTCTTTATCTTGATAAAGAATATCGAGCCAAGGAGTTATCGGTGGTTGGTAAATAAAATCAGTCATAATGAGGCCTATTCGTCAATGCGCCGCAAAGATACTCTGCTAGGCTTGAGGGTGCAAGTGCGACGCCCAAAGATTGCCTGTGGCATGAACCTTTCTGAGATAACTAAAGCGTCGAAGTAAAGCGTATTAGTTGATGATTTGCTGATAGAGCTGGATTTGAGTTCTTGCTATAATTACGCTCTTTTTTGTTAACGACCCTGTTGAGCCTTTGAAGCCATGAGCCAGCCAGAGATATACACTCCCGAGAATCTTTCTCACGTCCATAACCGCCTTGAGTTATTGGCGCCTGCAAAAAATGCTGACTACGGTATCGAAGCCATACGCCATGGTGCCGATGCGGTATACATAGGGGGGCCCGCATTCGGTGCGCGGGCAACGGCAGGTAACAGTGTTGAAGATATCGCGCGACTCTGTACTTATGCTCATCAATATCATGCTCAGGTATTCGTCGCCCTCAATACCATTTTGATGGATAACGAACTGGCCGATGCCGAAAAACTCATTTGGCAATTGTACGAAGCCGGTGCCGATGCGCTGATTGTGCAGGATATGGGCGTCTTGCAACTTAATTTGCCGCCGATTGCCCTGCATGCCAGTACCCAAATGGATAACCGCAGCCCTGAAAAAGTGGCGTTCTTAGAGCAAGTTGGTTTTTCTCAGGTAGTGCTCGCCCGTGAATTAGGCTTGAGCCAAATCCGTGATGTGGCCGCACATACGAATATGCAGCTCGAATTCTTTATCCACGGCGCTCTGTGTGTGGCTTACAGTGGTTTGTGTAACTTGAGTCATTCTTTTAGTAACCGCAGTGCTAACCGCGGCGAATGCTCGCAAATGTGCCGCTTGCCGGGCAATCTTAAAACCCGTCAAGGCGATGTGTTAGCGCAGAATGAACACTTATTGTCTTTAAAAGACAATAACCAAACCGAAAACCTCGAAGCGCTCATCGACGCGGGCATTCGCTCGTTTAAGATTGAAGGTCGCTTAAAAGATTTAAGTTACGTTAAAAACGTCACCGCGCATTATCGCCAAAAGTTGGATGCGATTATGGCGCGTCGCCCTGAGTTTAAGGCTTCGTCCCACGGCCGTTGTGAACATTCTTTTATTCCCGATCCTGAAAAGACTTTTAACCGTGGCAGCACAGATTACTTTGTTAACGAACGTAGCCAAGGCATTAAAGATTTCCGCTCGCCAAAATATATCGGTGAAGAAGTCGGTAAAGTGGTCAGCATAGGCAAAGACTTTATCCAAGTGAGCTCAACCCATGAGTTTAATAACGGCGATGGCTTAGCGTTTTTCCCTGCGAATTTTGCCATGGCTAAACAATCCGATGACAAGCTGCAAGGCCTGCGAGTTAACCGCGCCGAAGGCTTAAAGCTGCATATTTTGCAGGTGCCAAAGGATTTAAAAGTCGGCATGACTTTGTACCGTAACCATAACCAAGCCTTCGAAGCCCTGTTATCGAAAGAATCTTCTAAGCGGATTATCGGCGTCGATTTACGGTTGAGCGACACCGAAGACGGACTGGCGCTGACCTTGACGGATATCTATGGCCTAAGCGCCACAGTGAATTTAGTGGTCGAGAAGACACCTGCGACAGATGTCGACAAGACCCTACAAAATACCCGTACTCAGCTGGGTAAGCTCGGCAGTACTGACTTTGTTGCCCGTAGCATTAGTATCGATACGGCCCAAGCTTGGTTCTTGCCAGCGTCAGTTCTCAATGGTCTGCGCCGTGATGGTGTGGCCGCTCTAGAGGCTGCCCGTGTGCAAGGTTATGTGCGTCCACTGCCGTGGAAGCATAACCAAGATGCAGTGTATCCCGTTAAGCATTTGAGCTACTTAGGTAACGTAGCCAATGAGAAGGCCAAGGATTTTTATCAACGCCACGGCGTGATTGAAATTCAAGATACCTATGAGAAAAATGGTGTTACCGAAGACGTGCCATTAATGATCACTAAGCATTGCCTGCGCTTTAACTTCAATCTGTGTCCGAAGGAAGTACCAGGTATCAAAGCCGATCCTATGGTGCTTGAAATCGGTAACGATGTGCTCAAGCTGGTCTTTGACTGTCCTAAATGCGAAATGATGGTGGTCGGTGAAAACCGTCAAGTGCGAGGCCAGAAGCACCTGTAACATTTATCATTAGGAGCATTGCAGAGTGTAATGCTCCTCACACCCATTCAGCCTGCATCCGCACGCTTAATTTGCCTACCTATATCTATGTTACCCTCACCATAGCTACTCCCATATTTTCATCAAAGCCCAATATTGCACATTCGGTTATCAGCAGATATCTTATTGAAAATAATATCAATAATAAGGGATGTTAAAATGGGACTGTTAGACGGTTTACTCGGTAATGCTGCTGAGGTTGATTTACAGGAATTAGCCGAAGAATTAAGGCCTATTATGGGCATTCAAGAAGAATTAAAACTCGCCTACAAAGTGATCCGCGATTTGTTTATTTTCACCAATAAACGTTTGATCTTAATTGATAAGCAGGGGCTTACTGGCAAGAAGGTCACCTACCATTCCATACCCTATAAATCCATTACCCATTTTGAAGTGGAAACCACTGGCCATTTTGATTTAGATGCTGAGCTTAAAATCTGGATCTCAGGCCAGAGCGAACCTTTAGTTAAAGAACTCAAGCGTGGCACGGATGTCGTCGGTATTCAAAAGACCATCGCCACTTTTGCACTTTAGTTTTTAGTGTTGCAACTAGATTTTTATTACTTCAATGGAGTTGGTGATTAAGGTAAGTAAGACAAATAAGGTAAGCCAATTTAAATCAGGGCTTACCACATTATCTATACTCATCATTCATATCTATTGATACTGACATTATCCATATCAAATTGATTAATTTAACAATATCGCATTCGTGCTGGTGGTGTGCTCTATCGGCTCTCCTGCCATAGTGTAGGTTTCGGAGAGCTTGAGCTTACCTTGCTCATCGTATTGATTATGGATACCGACCCAGAATTGTTCTTCTCCTTGGATCTGTAAATTACCTTCTTCGGCAATGTGGCTATTGGGATGATAGCGCTTCATTGCATAGAGCTTGCTTTCGTTGTCAAATTTTAAGTGATAAGACAATATCGGCTCTTTAGCGTCGACATCCGCTGTGGCTTGAGTTTGTGCTTGTTTCGCTGTGGCATCGCCATTGGGCCTGTGATACTTGTGGTGGGACAAGTATGTGCTATTGCTGCGATGGCTAGCTGTGTGTACGTGGTTAGTTGAATGTTCATTTAATTCGTCATGTTCCCAATCAGCATCATCGTCTTCAGCATAGTCACTGATATCACAGTCATCATAGCCATAATGACGGGGCTCTGCGTCTTCCCATTCTGCTTCGTCATCTTCTTGAGTCGATAGATACTGATTAAAATCAAAGTAGTGACGGCTTTCTATAAGCTGGCCTTCTTCATCTAGCCAGACTTCGCGATACACTTGTCCTTGGGGCGTAAACCGTTGCCAATGGCCGACATCGAGGTAACGGCCATCGATAATTTGAATTGTGCCAGTTTCTAGAATTAAACCTTGAGGGGACAAGGATTTAGAGCTAAATAAATCCCCTTGAGTTCGTGTGAGCAACCAGCGAATGGCGCCATCTTCATAGTATTCGATGCGAGTATCGGCAATACCTTCTTGATAGTATTCCCTTTGATTATTCTCAAGATGATAGCCACAGCGGGTATTTGAGTGACTTTGATAGGATTCGAGAACCCCTTTTTTGTTATAAAAACTGGATTCTCTGAGGTAGCCTTGGCCGTCGCGCACTTCATACTCAGAGATAGTGCGTATCGTGCCATCTTGGTAAAACCAGCGGGCAGTGCCATCACGGTTGCCTTGGGTGTGCGGTAAATACATTTGAACTTGCTGGTTTTCGTAATATTCGATAAAGGGGGCTACCGAGAGGTTATTTTTATATTGGCCTTCGGCCGAGAGCACACCACTTTTGTAGTAGCTTTTAAACAGGCCTTCCCTGAGTCCTTTCTCTAGGTACATTTCGAGAGACAGTTGGCCATTGTCATGGTACCAGTAGGCCATGCCTTGCTCTTTACCCTGTTCAAATGGGATTTTTGCCTCAAGCTGGCCATTGGCGTACCATTTTTCACGATTCCCCTGTGCGAGACCGTTGTCGAAGTTAAGTTGTAATGCGAGCTGGCCATTAGGGTGCCATTCTTGGCGAATACCATAGATAAGCCCCTGCGGATTAAATTGCTCACGCCATGACAATTGACCATTTTCAAAAAAGGTTTCAAAGCTCTTGCCCGCGTCATTGACGAGTATTTTTTGTTTGAGCTGGCCATTAGGATGAAACCATACCTCTTTAACTAAGTTGCCATGCTCGTGACTCAGTTCGGCCTGAAGGGCGCCACATTCATAGTACATATATTCAATGCCGTGGATTTTATTCGCCAGCATAGGTCGAGTCAGCCAGCGTTTGCCAGACTCATAATAGCGACTCAAGGTATTGACGTAGTTGCCATCACGATCAAGTTCAGCATCCTCTCTGACTTGCCCATTACTGTAATAGCGTTTGACTAATATGCCGTTCGTACTGCGTTCTTCACTCTGGGTTATGTTGCCCTCATGATCATACCAAGCTTGCTGTCCAAGTTGTTGATCATTAATAAAGTTACCTTCAAATAACAAGGCCCCCAGAGCGTCGAACTGGCGGGAAACGCCATGACGTTCACCAAAGTAGTTTGAGTCAACGGCTTCTGTGAGATTGGGCGTTTGGGTGACAATTCTGAGCATACCCGCGCCGTCTTCAGAATCGAGTTGATGATAAGTGCGATGTAGTTGGCCAGTTAAGCTGGCGTAATCTTGAATGTCGCCTTGTACTTTATAGTCTGCATCGAGCGTAAAGTGGCTTATTAACAGAGCCTCTCGATTGTTAAGTTCAGCCTGCCATAATGTGGTTTCCTGGTGGTTCTTTTGAGCTGTGATACTGCAGACTTTTTCTGTGCCGAGCCAAAAATGTTGCTCGGGAAAAGGGGATTGATTGCCGATTTCGAGGCGGTCGAATTCGGTTTGGTGAAAGTCACAGCATTCATTGGCATTTTCCCAGCCTAAGAGTTCTATGACTTGGGGCGTATCGTAGTGATAGAGAGTTAAGCCGTGGTTGGCATTTTCTTCACAAGCGGTCGCGTCTGCCTTTGTCGCATGGATTTTTAAGCTGAAGTGACGCTGGAATAGCGGCGCAGCGACTAACGGCTCCTGCGTTTGCTCTTGGCTGGGGACTTGCGGTTCAGTTTGAAGATGAATGTCTTTTGGATCGCGGCTAGTTTGGCTTGAGGGAAATAATTTGGCTTTTAGTGCGCGAAACAACGACATTGGGGGAGATCTCCATATCCATATGTAAAACAATAAGCTTATCTGATGGATACTCATGGCCCTTGAGTATTTCAGTGCGCATATCATAGCGGTTAATGGTTTCGTTTCTCAATGTTTGATTGTTAAACATACAGTTTAATCAGCAGAGAGAGCGAATAAAAGCAGAGGAATAAACACAAAATGCTTGATAACTTTTTTGCAAAACTACCCACTGATTTATCGGCGGAAGTGTTTGAAAAACTGGCGGGTAATGACTCTGTGACCATAGAGCGCATCGTCTCTAATGGGCAATATACCCAAGCTACCTGAAGATACGAGTTTCAGAGCGCTTAGGGTGCTTCAATTCAAGGCGCATCAATGACAGAATGTCGGCCACCTTCTGAATTGATGCAACACGGAAGTGGAGTGCCCTAAGCGCTCCGTCCCGGCGGGTTTTAACGCACTTTATGCCGTGTTGGCTATTTTTAACTTAGTCCACTAGGTCTGCAAATAGCCGCCTTGCCTAAAGTGCGTTAAATTCCCGCTGAATCCTGCATCTTCAGGTGGTTTGGGTATCTACCCGACGGTCAATGGTACGATCAAACTCAGCATGAATGGGTGATGTTACTTAAAGGGGCGGCGACGCTTGAATTTGAACAAGATGAACCCGTTACGCTAACCCCTGGTGATTACTTAACGATTGTGCCCCATCAAAAACACCGCGTTGCTTCGACTTCTAACAGCTCAGAAACCCTATGGCTCGCGGTATTTTACGATTGATGAGGGCAATCGCGTTAGCACCAGCACCGCCGACTAACGATTCTGCCATAGCCAACTGGGCGTATTGAGCAAGTCTTGGCCTTGGATCTGCGTTTGGCCTAAGGTTTTGTCTAAGGCCAAGGTATTGCAGTGTTCAAATTGGCTTAAGGCATTGATAAGCCGATTGGCGTGGGATACCACCCACAGCTGACACTCCTCTGATACCTTCGCAATTAAGCGTGCCAGCGCAGGCAATAAATCTGGATGCAGACTGGTTTCTGGCTCATTTAACACCATAAGCTCTGGCGGTCTTGGGGTCAGTAGGGCGGCGATTAACAGCAAATAACGCAGGGTGCCGTCCGACAATTCACTGGCATTGAGTGGCCTTAATAAACCATGCTGATGAAATGCGAGCACTAAAATGCCGCCCTCTTGCGGCTCGATTCGAACCTTAGCACCGGGAAACGCATCGCTCACCGCATGATCGAAAGCCGATTTATCGCCTATCTCAAAAATGGTTTGAATTGCCGAGGCTAAATCACGGCCATCGTGGTGCAATACCGGCGTGGCCGTGCCTAATTGTGGTCGCCGTGCAGGGGCTTCGGCATCGGTTCTGAAGTGATCGTAAAAGCGCCACGCGCGGATACTGTCGCGAAGCTTGAGCACTTCTGGGCAGCGCTCTGGATCGGCAAGCTCGGTAAAAATACTGTCGCCAGTTTGCAGGTGGGCGCCTAATGTTATCCAGCCTTGCCCATCAGTGCTGCGGCTTTTCACCATAGGACCACGGCGCTCAACTAACACAGTGGAGGGGCGATACTTAGGTCCGTTCCAAATGGCTTCGCGCTTGATTTGTGGATCTAAGCCAAACAGCGTAGTGGCGTCGGGTTTGGGTAAACCGAGTTCAATAAGATAGCTAAAATCTTCGCCAGCAAACCCAAGCTTAAGGCGTTTTGGCGCTTGCCTGACGGTGGCTTCAATGGCGGTGTCGCCTGCTAACATGCCTTTGGTGAAGTTTTCTGGCCCCGCCCAAAAGCTGGAATCGAGTCCGCCTTCTTGGGCTAAGGCGTTGACGACGCCGCCTTGCGCCGTTTGTGCCAGTAAACGTAGCGCCTTGTATAGATTCGATTTACCACTGCCATTTGCCCCTGTGATTAAATTGAGTTGTCCTAGGGGCAAGACGATTTCACGCAGAGAGCGATAATTGAAAATGGCGAGTGTGGTCAGCATAGAATATCCAAGACTGAAGCGAGCAGGTAAGCCCGTAAATTTTTCGACAAAGTAAATTAAACAGGGCGATAAAACAATGGTATTTACAGTAGTACTTTATTGAGCACGCGTTGCCAGTTGCCACCCATAAAACGGTCGCGGTCGGTGGCTTTAAAGCGCGCCTTGGCTAAGGCATCATCGATACGGCTCATGCGATCGATATGATTTAGCTCGGGGATCACGACATGCCTTGGCTCTGCATCAAAACCTAGCACGCCTTTTGCCCTCAGGCTGTACCACCATTCTTGATATTCTTTAATGCCTTGGGCGTTATTGTTATCAAGAGCCAGTAAGTTTTCTTGGCCACGCAGTGGGAAGTCATTGGCGATTGCCACACTATCCACACCGCCGACACGCGACACATATTCCAGTTGGCGAATATAGTCATCGATCGTGGGCACGGCATTATTGGTGAGCCAGAAGCTCATCATAAATACGCCGAATACGCCGCCGCTATCGCCGATGGCGCGGATCACTTCATCGGGTGAACAACGGGCATGGTTAACTATGCCGCGCGCTGCACCGTGACTCTGCACTATGGGAGACTTAGTGATCTTAGCGACATCTAAAGCGGTTTGGGCGCTGGAGTGACTCACATCGACCAAGATATTGGCATGATTGAGTTTGGCGATAAGTTCGCGTCCATGGGCGGTGAGCGGCTTGTTGAGTCCGCCATTGGTATCACTGTCTAAGGCGCCGCCGGCGAAAGTGTTGCCATAGTGGTGGGTGAGCTGTAATACGCGCAGCCCTTGTTGATGGAATTCATCCACCCGTGCCCACTGATTAGCTTCACTGTCTTCTTCGACACAATCTGCGCCTTGGATTTGAAAGAACACCGCAGTGCGTTGGCTGTCGCGGGCACGTTGAATATCGCGCCCCCTCAGGCCTTGCAGTAAAATATCGGGATTATCGCTCACCCGTTTAGCTGCCTGCTTAATGCTTTCCATGCAGGCTTTATAGGTGCGTTTGTAGTTTTGAGTGCCATCGGCTTGTTCTATGGTCTCAATAGCCGAAATATCGCAAAGATAGGCATCGAGTTTAGAGGCAGTTACATCACTTAAATCATCGGGAAGGAAGGATAAACCATCGACATATATCCGCCTCTGTATGGCGGCAAAGCTAGGCATACTGGCGAGTGGGCTTAATAGTGTTGCTGCGCCAAGACCTTTAAGAAGAGTACGACGGTGGTGATTGACTGCCTTGATGGGCATGCTCGGTTCCTATCAATAACTCAAATGTAACTTCTTTATACCTTTTTAGGGCGTAGAAGTCTTTGATTAAATCCCTTTTTTGGCCTTTGTCCCCGAGCTGGAGTTGTGATGATTTGTTATTGCCAAGCGGTTTCAATTATCGCTGGTCGCAGTAAATGAAAACCCTTGGCCTGTGGCTATCGTGAAGCTATAGAGTGGCTTCAAGCATGGCTTTTGCGAGTGAATTAAGGCCGTTGGTGCGTGATGGGCTGAGCTGACCTTCTAGGCCCAATTGTTTGAAGTAAGCTGTAGGATCAAATGCTTGGATCTCAGCGCGACTTTTGCCATGGCAGGCGCCAAGCAATAATCCGATCAATCCCTTAACGATGCGGGCATCGCTGTCGGCTAAATAATAATGTTTGCCAGCCTGTTCGAGGTGATAAATCCACGCATCACTTTCACAACCTTTTACTTGAGCGGCTTCGACGCGAAGTTCTGGGCTTAAACTCGGTAAGTCTTTGCCTAGAAACATAATTTGGCGATATCTTTCCTGCCAGTTAGGTGCCTTGGTAAAACGCGTCAGCAAGGTCTCGGCATCTTGCACTGAATAGTGAAAATCGGCCTCGCTTGGCATTGGCATAGTCGAATCTGTCATAGGGCTAAATCCTGTCTCACTTATTTGAGCGTAACTTGTCTTGAACGTAACTTATCTTGAGCGCAAGAGTCGCGTGGTTCAGTCGTTAAATACTGGATCACAGCAGTAAGTCTTTTACCGAGGCCAACGCACCAATAAAGCGGTCGATGTCGTCTTTATTGGTGTAGATACCGATAGAGGCGCGGCAACAGCCCTTAAGATTCAGACTCTGCATCAATGGCATGGCGCAGTGATGGCCGCAGCGCACGGCAATCCCTTGTTGATCCAGTAAAATGCCCACATCTTGATGATGTTCATCGGCAAGATTAAAGGCGACGACGCCGATATTGTCATCAAAGGCGCCGTATAAATGCACTTCACCGAGCGCGCGCAATTGGCTTTGTAAATAGTTAACCAGTTCAGCTTCATAAGCTTGAACCTGCGGTGTAAGCTCGGTTTGTAAAAATGTAATGGCCGCGCCTAAACCTATCACTTCGGCAATCGGCGGTGTACCCGCTTCTAAGCGATTCGGTAGGCTGCCAAATTCTGTCGCCTCAAAACTCACGCGTTTAATCATCTCGCCACCAGTTAATAGTGGCGCGAGATTATCTAAAGCGTCGAAACGGCCGTAAAGCACGCCAACACCAGTCGGACCATACATTTTATGCCCCGAAAAAACGTAAAAATCACAATTGATTTCAGCCACATCCAGCGTTAAATGCGCTACTGCTTGCGCACCATCAACTAAGGTTATTGCACCTTGGGCTTTTGCTAGCTGAACTAACTGAGCCACGGGATTCACTGTGCCTAGGGCGTTGGAAACATGGCATAGGGCGACGATTTTTGGTTTTAACTCGAGCAAGGTTTTATAGGCGCTGACATCTA
Source organism: Shewanella sp. 1180_01 (assembly GCF_052850535.1). Lineage (NCBI taxonomy): Bacteria > Pseudomonadati > Pseudomonadota > Gammaproteobacteria > Alteromonadales > Shewanellaceae > Shewanella > Shewanella sp. 1180_01. The sequence continues at coordinate 38,434 of NZ_VXCT01000011.1, read as the reverse complement.
AGCGGCAAGTTTGATCGAGAGGGATTGGCTTAATCACAGCGCCCGTGCGTTTCGCCAGCTCCTGCCAAGGTACGATATTGGCGTGGTGGGCGGCGGCGTCGATTAATATCAGATCACCTGCGCTTACGTGTGCAGTGAGTCCAAAGGCGACTAAGTTGATTGATTCTGTGGTGCCGTGGGTAAAGATGATTTCTTCGCGGCGTTCGGCCTTTAAAAATTGCTGCAGTTGATCGCGCACTTTTTCATAACTTAAGGTCGAGCGCGCCGATAACTGGTGCGCCGCGCGGTGCACATTGGCATTGTCGTTAGCGTAAAACTGCGCCATGGCATCTAACACCATTTGCGGTTTCTGGCTGGTGGCTGCGGTGTCGAGATAACACAAGGGATAGCCATCAAGCAGTTGATTTAACGCTGGGAATTGCGACCTAATTTTAGCATTGCGCTGCTCCGCTTCTAATGAACAAAGAACCACAGTTACATCAGGAGAGGCACTTGCCGAAGGATGTGAGGTAACAGTATTCGTCGCTGTGTGAGTCACAGCATTTGGCGTAGGCGATGCAGGTTGAGTCATAGATGAGGCTAAAGGCAATGAAAAAGGCCAAGGGATCTTCTGTGATCTGCCATGTTAATGCAAGTTTTAGCGGTTTGTTGAGGTGTAGGTATTGGAAGGCGGTATTGAGTGTCTAATTTCACCAAGGTTTGTTCAAACTTATGCCCTCTGGTATTTCGCGCGCCTTAAATGGGTTTTGACTTTCTAACGTATCATCGAGCTTAGCTATGATGCGATTTTTCTAATGTTTCAGTTTTTCTTTTAAATTCAGCTAATACTTTAGGCTCAATTCAACCACCCAAAGTGAAAACTGCGACTATCCTCAATGGGACGTCCTTTGATATCTGTGTTTGCTGGAGATTCGTTTTATGGTGCAGTTTTTAAAAGACTTACGGATTAAACATAAAATGATCGCCCTCGTTGGGGTGATGTTAGTACTGATCCTGATTTTGTCTGGTTTTAGTTTGTTGAAGATGCAGCGAGTTTCTGAGGAAATCCAAGGCATTGCAAAGGAAAATATTCCATTAGTGAGATTATCAACCGACGTCACCATTAAGCAGCTCGAAAGCTCAGTCATTTTAGAAAAAGCGTTTCGGGCGGCGGATATTGAAGCCGCATCGAGTCAGCCCATTTTAGCGGCGTTTATTGGGGAGGTGATTCAGCGTAAAGAAGACATTAATAAGGAGTTACTCTCGACTCAGTCTATGCTCAATGCGGCATTAAAAGAGGCTAAAAATCCGCTATTACATGAAAAAACGCAGCAGTTAAATCAAGATATTGGCACGATTATTCAACGTTTTGGTGATTATGAGGCTTTACTTGCCACTGTCATCACTGGAATCCAGCAAAAAGAAGAACCAGCCGCCTTAGCTAAGCGGGTTGAATCCTTAGAGGTCACGCAAAACGAGTTTAATACTGAGCTAAGTCAGTTCGTTGAGCGTTTAGAGCAAATGACTCAAACCGCGGTTTCTGTGACTGAGGATGAAGAGCTTAGGGCTATTTATGGCTTAACGATTATTTCTATCGTGTCTTTAGTCATAGGCCTATTGATTGGCATTGCTTGCAGTCAATACATGGTCAAATCTATCAATCGGTTACGTAATTCTGCCGCTAAGATGGAACAGGGTAACTTTAACCAAGAGCTGCGCGTCGATTCTAAGGATGAACTGGGCGAACTCACCGTCAGTATGAATCAAATGGCGTGGACCTTAAGTAAAACTGTCGGCCAAGTGATTGCTCGAAGTGAAGAAATTGCCTCTATGGTGACCGAGCTTAATGCGGTGGCCGAGAACAATCGTGAGGCCATGTTGAGGCAGCAGGATAATACCGATCAAGTCGCCGCATCTATGACCCAAATGGCGGCAACGATCACTGAAGTGGCGAGCAGTGCCGAAACCGCTTCGTACTCAGCGGGACAAGCCGAGCATAAGGTGAAAGAAAGTTGCGAGGTTGTCGATGCGAGCGAAAAAATTTCCAAACAGTTAGTTGCCAGCGCCCAGTATTCGAATCAACTTATTCAACAGGTTCAGGCGAGTACAGGAAAAATCCTCAACTTTGTCTCAGTGGTCGATGCGATAGCAGGGCAGACGAACTTGTTGGCCTTGAATGCATCGATTGAAGCGGCGCGGGCGGGAGATCAAGGTCGTGGGTTTGCTGTGGTCGCCGAAGAAGTGCGGTCGTTGGCAACTCGTAGCCAAGCGGCCACGCAGCAAATCAGCGATCTTATTCAAACGCTCGTGAAAGATGCTAAGTCTTCAGTTGAATCCTTCGCCAATAACGATAAGCAAATCAGTGAGTCGTCACTGCTCGTTAATCAAGCCAAGCAGCACCTATTTGAGATTTTAGATGCCTTAACTGAACTGACTCAGGCCAATTCTCAAGTCGCGACCGCAAGCGAGCAGCAAGCCGTCACCGCCGAGGATATTAGCGAGCGGATTAATGCGATTCGAGATTCAGGGGAATTGGTACTTGGCAGCGCCAATGAAACGGCAAAAGCCAGTGAGTCACTGTCTCAGCAGGCCAATTCACTAAGTGAAACCATGCAGCAGTTTAAGGTACGCGCTGTTTAGTCATATAATATAAAAAGGTAATTCTCTTAATCCTAATTCTCTTTCTTATATTGGAGAGTTAATGTGAGTTATCTTCACCGAATTCGATACCTATCCCATCTTCTTTGGCGTACAAGGCTTTGATCGCGGTAATTGGCACAATGACTTCTGTGCTTATTTTATCAAAGGTTGCATGAAATTTGAGCGTATTGTTTTGATAGTGGGCTCCCCTTATCGCTGCAGTGTGTATGCTCAATGTTATTTCATCTTTTACATGATCTATTTTCGATTCAGGTACCGAAACAGCATAATGATTTGTATCGATAATAATATAAGGCGTTTTGCTGGCTTTAATGATATCAGAATAAATTTGATAGAATTTTCTGGCATTATCAGTACCTTCTAACATATCACTCATTCGGTATAAGTTAAGGCGTGTTGACCAGGGAAAGAATCGATTCCGTTTATAAAAAATAATTATGAACGGCAGTATTAACAAGGTGATTAAAATTAGTTCCATTAAATTTTATCCTACATTTTTCGCTTTTATGTTCACAGTGAGATATTCCTTTACTGTTTTTGTTCTTCAGCTCCCATGGCATCAAGTTATTGAACTTTAGGCGTTACTATGTGAAAAATAGTCATTTAATACGTATGTTGAGTTAACTTAAGTGTTCCATTATCGACATTTAATGCCACTAGATGCTCATATACAAACTAACGTATGAGCTGATTTTTTCGCTGCTCATGTATGATAAGAAGATTCAGAAGGGAAGGAAAGTTTAGTTGGTGATAATCAACCTTGGTGAACTGGCTTTACTTTGGTATTTGAACATTAATTGCCAGTTTTTTAAACGGAGATTTATCATGGCAGGAAAAAATAAAGCATCTTTGAAAAGTCTGTTCAAGATTGAGACTCAAGAACAGTGTCTGTCTGCAATTAAAAATGGTTGGATAGTGACATTAATCTCACTCAGCATAACATTAGTTTTTAGTACCATTGGTTTCTTTACCCAAACTGAAAACGCGACGCTGAATTATTTCCTTGATCCATTTCTTATGATTGATGTCGTGCTAATGGCAGTGATGGCTTTTTTTATCTATAGAAAATCGAGAATCGCAGCCACTTTGATGTTGTTTTATTTTGTCTTATCTAAAATTCTTCAATGGAGCGATTTGGGTAATGTTCAAGGACTTCCATTAGCCATCGTTTTTATGTTCTTCTATTTTAATGCCATGCGCGCGACTTTTGTATGGCACTCAAAATATAAGATAGTTGATGAATCGTTATCTCTCGATACTGACATGTAACCAGATCATACCTTGCAATCTAGTGACTTATATTGTGTGGTGTACTACATGGTATTGATTAATATGGCTTATTTAGATATTTTTATGGTGATGACGTTAAAGGTAGCGCTATAACGACTTAACGGTTCTCAACGTTAACGGTTATTGCCAGATAAACGTATTTTGGACAGCTCATTGAAGCTGTTTATTGGCCGTGTCTGGCTGGTTACTTGTCGATAATCAGATTTGGTTTAAATTGATGTAAACCTTTTTTGCTAAATCAGTCTCGCGATAATAGCCGCTGTGATTTGCTACTGATGTGAATATGCCTGTAGCAACTTGTCTTACGTAGTGACTAATAGATGAATAAAAGCGAAGTCTAGGACTTCGCTTTGGGCTTAACTTATTGTCTTTTACAACTCTTGTTTTTAGAAGTTATAGGTGACACCTAACATAAAGTTGCGTCCCATCAGTGGTGCGTAATCTTTGAGTAACGAGGTGTGTGGCCGCGCGTCTTGGTCGAGTAGATTTGTGCCTTTGACATAGAACAGCATGTCACCCGCAGAAGTGTATAAACGGTAGGTGACGGCGGCATTCACTAGCGCATAGCCTGCTGTTTCGGTTTCATTTTCGGCGGTATCCGTTTGTTTTGCATAGCCAATCGCACCGATTTCAGCGTGCCATTGTTGTTGGTCAAAGTTTAAAGTTGAACCGATACGCATGGGCGAAATGAGTGGCAAGTTACCACCATCGACCAGCTTGCCACGGGTGTAATCGCTGAACATATCCAATGACCAAATATCGTTAAACGGGATGCTGGCTTGGGCCTCGAGGGAATAAAGCTCGGCATCGCCTTGGGTGTATTGGTAAACCGGTAAATCACCTTCAGCATCGCCGTTGACTATATCAGAGGCGATTAAACCCGTATTTTTCTCGTAATAGAAATTATTGACTCGGTTGTAGGCCATGCTCAATGAGCCTGTCCACGCACCCTCTAATTTGCGCAGGGTTAAGTCGATATTATTGGCGACCTCTTTATCGTTATTGCCACTATTAGTGATGATTTGACCATTTTCAATGCTGAACTGCGAACCAAGCTCAAAGCTTTGGGTGGCATCGTGGGGACCATAGCTGTAAAGCTCTTCGGCTGTGGCCGAACGTTGGGCGCGGGTGAGCGATAGTCCTAAGTTATAGGCGGGATCGAAGTCCCACACCATGCCCGCCGATACGGTGAGATCATTATCGACTAGGTCTTCGGCTTGATAGGATTGTTCGCCATTTAGCGTGTCTAGCGTCATGCTGTCTGGCGCTAAGCGGTAATGCTCCAAGCGGCCGCCAAGCTCGAAGCGAAAATCTCCGACCTTACGTTCTTGCACGATAAAGGCGGCTAAGGTATCGGTTTTGCTGTCTGGTGTCAGCGCTTCTTCGCCTTCAACGGCAAAATCACGGTGTACAGCATGCAGCCCCATAGTGCCTTGCCATTCACCCCAAGGATGATTGTTAAGGCTTAAGCGCGCTTCACTTTGTTTGTTGAAGAAAGTTGTGCCGGCAACCCCATCTTCTTCCTCAGCATGTTGATAATCGGTATAGCCCGCATCAAAACGCAGTTTACTGAAGCCTGCAAAAGGATCTAACAAACCACTGTGCAGCTGCCATGCGGTTTTCTTTAAATCTATGGTGATGTCGGGCGCATCGGCTTCGCCGCGGCCGGGAATACCGTAATTCGATTCAGTGCGCGCGCCGGATACGCTGACAAATCCCGTGTCACCGGTATAGCCAACACACGCGGCATAGTCGTCGAGTTTTTGATTACTATTCGCCAGTTTTCCATGGGTTTCGGGCAGATTGGCAATGGCATTTCCCGGAATATCGACATCGTCGGTAATGCGGTGGGTGCCATCTACATGCCAATTGAACTGACCATTGCCACCATCGATATCACCGTTAAAGGTGCGGCCATTGCTGGCCGTGTCGTAGCGAGTGCCAAATTGTCCCGACAGTTCATCGACTGGGCTCTCGTGGTAGCGTTTATCCACCACATTGACCACGCCGCCAATGGCGCCGTTCCCGTAAAGCAATGTGCCTGGGCCGCGCAGGATCTCAATTTGCTGCGCCGAGGCGGCTTCTGCTGTTACCGCGTGATCGGCCGATACCGTCGATGCATCACCAACAGACAGGCCATTTTCAAGCACTTGTACTCGAGGACCGCCCATGCCGCGAATGATGGGGCGACTCGCCCCCGCGCCAAAGTGGGAGGCTTGAACGCCGGGCAGTTTTTCTAAGGTGTCACCCAGCGTCGGCTCGATATTGAGCTTGAGTTGATCTTCGGTCAGTACACTAATTGGCGTAGTGCTTTCGAGCGCAGAGCGGGCGAGCGGCGATGCGGTCACGACAATGTTTTCCATCGCCGTTTTCGTCAGTGAAATATCCTGCGTCATCGCGCCAGTGGTTATCTGCAAATCCCTATCAACATGCTTAAACTCGGCATCGCTAATGTGGAGATGGATATGACTATTGTCGGCGACAGTTAACTGATACTGGCCCTGTGGATTTGTGGTTGTGCTTGTCCCACCGTCGATACTGACAAGGGCGCCAGCGATAGGTGCGCCTTGCAGATCGGTCACTTGACCTTGTAATTGAGCGGCCATAACCGGTGAACACACGCCAGCCACTGCTAGCGCTATTGAAGATAGTGCAAGTTTCATTGTGCCTTTCCTTTAGATAAGCAAAAATAGATTTTTTAAATGATTGAATTTGCTTAAAACAGGAAGGGCGGTGCACGCACGTTGAAGTGACGTAACCAAGGTAAACTCGGTTGTTGATAAGGTTTCTGCGGGATGCTTTCAGCTTGCTGCAATCCCATCGGCGGCATAAGCACAGACGATGGACCTGCATTTTGCTCATGACCAAAATCGCATAGGAAACAGTGGGCATGCTCATGTTCCAAACTGTGTTCAGCAGAATGCGACAGCGCAACCGATTGGATGACAATCAGCCACACGCCGAGCAGTAGCCAAAGCCACTTTCTGTGAGTTGGGGAACTTGAGTGAGTCATTATTCTTCTATGGGTCAGAGTTATCTTAGCGTCGCACCAGTCGTCGAGCGCGAGATACAGTTGATCCTAATTTGTGACTCGACCCTACTTGAATTGTCAGTCTTGGGTCTAGTTAACCTTTGTTAATAAAGAATGTTTAATCGGTTTCGATGATGGGGGGATTTAATCTATTAAATTGTTTTTATTATTGATTTTAATCATTTCAATTTATGTGGATTGACAAAAATGAAGGTTTTAAGACCCTAATTACATCCTCAATCGTTTCAGCGGATAAGCGTATTGGGCGCGAAGTTTCCCCCTCGCTTAAGTTCACTTCCTTGCGCTTTGCTGACTGTACTTGCTATCTGACGATATTATCGTCGCAAAAAAGCCACTGCTTGTGCAGTGGCGGATAAAAAGACTAACAAACTGTTGTAATATGTAGCGCTAAATAACGACTAGAAATGTGGATTAAATGGGCATGCGTATTCTTTGGCTTTTTGTGTTAACGCTCAGCATTCTTCCCGGTACCGCTGCCGCATCGGATATTGCCAGCAGTGTCAACGGAGGTTCAAATCGCCTTGCCGACGGCGGTGATTTTGAACTGGGTATGAGTGTTTACGGGATCAATCAAGTTGATGTTCGGCAAACCGATTACGGCGCTGCGCAATTGTCGTTGTTGATTAGTGGCATGTATCAGTACAAAGGCATGTTTGTTGAGATGATCCACCAATCTCAGGATGGGGTTAATCTTGGGGTTAATCTTTGGAGTTCAGAGGATTGGTCCTTTGATCTGTTACTGGCGAACTTACAAGGTTCATGGTCACGTCCAGATGTGGACCCCAGCACACTCGATGAGGCTGGCCGCAATGCTTATCTACTATCGGAAGATTCGCTCTATATTGGCGCAGGTTTTCGTGCCACGCGTTACTGGGGCGATAACTACGTTTTCCAGTACAGATTAGTGTCTGATTATTATGATGATCAAGGTATTCAGAGTTCTGCCAGATTGGGTAAGTCTTGGCAGGTACGTAATTGGAATTTTCACGTATTGGGAAGCGTAGGCTACTCATCAGCCACCTTGAATCGTTATCTTTTTGGTGTCAGCAAAGAAGAAGCAACCGAACTCTTTCCTGAATATCACCCGAGCAGTTCTTTTAGCTACGGCATGGAGCTCGGTGTTGCCTATCCGCTGAGTGAAAATTTTGTCTTCCGGGCCATGTATCGCTTCAATGTATTATCCCAAGAAGTGACCGATAGTCCCTTTAATCAAGCTGGCTATGCATCGTTTTTTAATGCCTCTATCAGCTATGTGTTTTAGGGGCGTGGGCATGAAGCGATTTTATTTATGGCTAGTGTTACTGAATGCGCCTTTTTTTGCTTGGGGTCAGGACGATTCGGTGATTTTTACTGCGACCCCAGAGCGCTGCATTGCGCTCCATAAAGGGCAAACTTGCTATCAAGATGTGTTGTTTCGATGGCAAACACCGACGAGCGGCGAGTATTGCCTCATACTGACAGACCGCCAGCACCAGCTAATCTGCTGGAGCGGCAAAGCCATGCAAGAATACCAATATAGTTTTGAAGGCGATAAAACGGCGACTTTTAGTTTGATCCGTAATGATGACGTGCAACCACTGGCGCAGGTCAAAGTGGTGGTGACTTGGGTTTATAAGGCCCCTAAACAGAGTCAGTCAGGTTGGAGGTTATTCTAATATGTCAGTTGAAAAGCACATCTTAGTGGTCGAAGACGATATCTCGCTGGCAGAGTGGATCAGTGACTATTTACTGGATCACGGTTACGAAGTCACGGTTGCCAGCCAAGGCGATTTTGCCTTAGAGATGATAGCCGAAGAGATACCTGACTTAGTGTTACTCGACGTGATGTTACCCGTTAAGAATGGTTTCGATGTCTGTAAGGAAGCGAGGGCATTTTATGCTGGGCCCATTCTATTTATGACGGCTTGTGTTGAGGATGGGGATGAGATCCGCGGATTAGATGTCGGGGCAGATGATTACCTGACAAAGCCGATCCGGCCACAGGTGTTGTTAGCGCGGATAAAGGCCCTGTTACGCCGCGTGGGTGATGAGGAGCAAAAACAACAGTTAGTGTTTGATTCGCTGGTACTCAATGCGACGGCAAAATCGGTCACTATCGATAAACAGCCGCTGGATTTGAATGCCAATGAGTTCGATGTGTTGTGGCTACTGGCATTGAAGGCGGGCACGATAGTGAGTCGTAATGAACTGGTGGCTCAGCTTCGAGGCATTGAATACGATGGCCTAGATCGCTCGGTTGATATTCGCATATCGCGTTTACGCAAAAAATTGCAGGAAGCGTTAAGCCAGCCCTATAAAGTGAAAACCATCCGTGGCAAGGGATACCTGTTTTGCCGCGACGAAGGTGAGCAAGCTTTATGAAAAAGTTGATGACTTCACTGGTGCTGGTGGTGCTGGTGGCCATTGCGAGCCTAGGCTGGTCGATAAGTGAGTTTGCCAGTCTGCTAGATCCTGATAATGACACGCAAACCCCAGCCACTCATCTTGCGGCATTAAAACTGCTGGGCGGCACACTGGCGCAAACGCTCGATAACGATAGCGTTAACAATCAAAGTTTTATCGCAAACTGGAACCAGCTAAATTCAGAGCAATTGTCTTTAGCGAGTGAAGCCGATTTCGTCTTACCCTCAGCCCTAAAAACCGCGTTTTATGCGGGAGAATCGCTGCTGCTGGAGTCCGATGACGGTATCTCCTTGCATTATTTACTGCCGAAAACGGGGCAGGTATTGAACATCAATACCGATATTGTCACGCCCACCGATGGCAACTTTGACTTGAATAAGCTGTATACCATGCTTTTTTATGGTGGTGTGGTGCTGATATTGTTGGTGTGGGTGTCGCCCTTGATCCGTCAGCTGGTTAATCTCAGTAAGGCGACCCAAGCGTTTGGTATGGGGGAGTTGCAGCAGAGAATTCCTGTTAGAAAAACGTCGTACATAGGCACTATTGAAAGCGAATTCAACCGCATGGCGGATCGTATTCAGCAATTGATCGATGACAACAAACTGCTCAGTCGAGCTGTTTCTCACGATTTAAAAACTCCGATCGCACGGCTAAGATTTGGCATTGAGGCGCTGGAAGAAACCCAAAGCGAACAGCTCAGAGTGAAGTATTTCCAGCGCTTGAACCGCGATCTAGACACTATGGAAGACTTGGTGATGACGCTGCTGAGTTATGCCCGCCTCGATGAAGCGAATATCCAGCCCGATTGGCAGTCGATTGAACTCAATGCTTGGTTGCTCGAAAAGTATCAAGGCCAAGTGTACCCCGATTTTTCAGTTGAACTGGTTTCCTATCCCACAGCACTTAAGATCAAGACAGACCCTAAGTACTTATCAATGCAGGTGAATAATTTGCTCAATAATGCGCTGCGTTTTGGTAAGGCAAAGATTCGGCTGACGTTGGCAGTCGAGGAGGGCGGGACCTGGTTACACGTTGACGATGACGGTCCAGGCATAGATGAACTGGAGTCTGCGCAGGTGATTAAACCTTTTGTGCGTGGCCAGCACAGCCGTGGAAATTCCGGTCATGGCATGGGATTGGCGATTGTCGACAGAATTGGTTGTTGGATGAATTCCCCATTACGTATTGGACGCTCCCCTGAGCTCGGTGGCGCTCGCATGTCACTAAAATTCAAGGCTGAAGTTTAACGCTGAGTTTAACGCTGGAGTTTAACGCTGGAGTTTAACGCTGGAGTTTAGGGTTGGAGATTTAGATCGGAATTTAAGGCTGAATTTTAAAGCGGAGTTTAAGGTAAGAGTTTAAGGCAAGAGTTTAAGACTGGATTTTAACGCTGCATAACCATCAGGCAAAGCGAGCAATGCCGAGATGTAGCGATAAAACAGCACCAGCCTAGGAGCTAGGCTGGTGCTGTTTCAATGAGCAATTAACCTTTCACATCGACATTGTTAAGTATGTAATCCGTGTCGTAGATACGTGAGTTCGTATTTTCTGGTTTGCTATGTAAACCTGTGACTTCGACCATGACAGAAGTTTCTTGATTCATCGTCGAACTCCCCCACAAAATGTCGTTACTGCTGTTCTTTCCTACCCCAAATTGGCCCACTGCGTCACGATCGGTTTGTTCGCGAGTGAAAGTGAAGTAGCTATAACCAGCCTGTTTGCATAACTCAGCCGATTTACGCATGACGTACTTTCGGGCCAATGCGCGGTCAGTGTTGGTATTGCCAACAAAGCTTATCTGCCAGCTATCGGGTGCAATCTGTGCGGTTTCAAAGCCTTTACCGAAAGACCAAAATTGCTTTTCGGTATCGTATGAAGTGGCGCAAGCTGAAAGCATCAAGGCTAATCCAGCACATAAAAACGTTTTTTTGATCGATGTCATGGTCTTGTCTCGTCAGGTTAGTTAGAAGCTATAGCTCACGCCAAGAGTAGTAACCCACTGGTTGCTACTGTCGATTAGCGGAGAGTCAGCCATGTTGGCAGCTATGTGCGAGTAACCAGTGGCTTGAGTAATGTCTAAATGCTTAGTGACTGGAATAACCAAAGCGTAACCTAGCTTATAGGCAAAGGTGCCGTCGGCTTGATAAGCAGGGCGCTGCGCCGTTGCTTCAGATGACGTCACACCTGTGTAGTAGTTTGCGAAGTCTTTACTGAAATAGTGCACACCCGCATAAGGCACCAGATCCCCAAAGCCCAGATTTATTGGATGGTAGTAGGTGATATCAGCTTGAAAACCATCATAAACATTTGTCACATCGTGTTGGAATTTGGTTGATAAAGTGCCTGTGCCTAAATGAATGTCGGCGTTTAAACCCAGATCGCCACTGAATTTGCGATCCTTCATGCCCGTTAAAATATCGGCGTCATTGGCATCAAAGCCTGGATTGGCAACCACAAAAATGCTGAAGTTAACGGCACTGTCGTTGGTGCCTAAAAAGCGGTAGTTGATACCGGACAGATCGGCGTTGAAGTCCTCACCGTGGTAGCCGCCATTGAGGTAGATACCTGTTTGGTGATCTTGACCCTTATAAAATTGACTACCAGTAGCAACACCTGCGCCAGCAAAGAACTGATCTTGATGACTATAGATATTACCGTTACGAATGTAGGTATTGCTTTCAGCAAGCGCGTGGCTCGACATCAAAACACTTGTGATTACAAAGCAAAGTTTTTTCATTTTTGATCCTTAAGACATCTGTCTAGTGACTGTGGCGCCACTATATTTCAGTTCTTAACAGGACTCTGTATCCGAATGTAACCTGAAGCATTTTGCCGGAGGAGCGTCGAAGGGTATCTGACTGAGTATGCTACTGCGAGTTTTACGGGGGTAATACGATAGCTTTGTGTTTGGTCAGTGTAAGAGAGTTTGGGGCTGATAGTTTGCCGTTAACCTAAAGCGAGGTGCGACAAGGAGGCGGTATTTAGAATGGGAAAGCAGCGTTGAGCTGAATGAAATCAATAGCATCAGGTGTATTGGCCTGATGCTATTGGTTATTCAAACGACTTAGCCGGCTAAGCCTAGGGGCTAAGATTCGGGAGCTAAGGGCAAGGTAATCTGAATTTATCGGACAGTTCGTTTAATCGCACTAATAGCTCAGGCGATAAGGTGACTTTCAGGCTGTCGATGTTTTCTTTCAGTTGATACAAGTCGGTGGCGCCAATAATATTGGAGCCGACAAACTGACGTGAGTTAACAAAGGCTAACGCCATTTGCGCTGGTGTGAGTTTGAACTCGCGGGCCAAATCGACATAGGCTTGCGTGGCCTCCAGTGCCATTTGCGAACCTGTATAGCGGGCGAAACGCTTAAACAAGGTCAGGCGTGCACCTTCGGGCCATTGGTCGTTGCAGTATTTGCCGGTTAGGGCACCAAAGGCTAAGGGTGAGTAAGCGAGCAGCGGCAAGTTTTCACGGTGGCTGATTTCGCTCATGCCGACTTCGAAGCTGCGATTGAGCAAGTTATAAGGGTTTTGCACACTCACAATACGCGGCAGACCGTGTTTTTCGGCGAGTTGCAGGTACTTCATCAAGCCCCAAGGTGTTTCGTTCGACACCCCGATATAGCGCACTTTACCTTGGCGAATGACTTCGGCGAGGGCTTCAAGGGTTTCGAGGATCGGCGTTTGATGTTCTTGATCCTGTTGCTCGTAAAACAGTTCACCAAAGAAGTTGGTATTTCGGTCGGGCCAATGGATTTGATAAAGATCGATAGTGTCGATTTGGAGGCGTGCTAAGGAGGCATCGACCGCTTGGTGGATATTGTTCCAGTCCAGCGCCATATTCTTGCGAATATAATCACTCTTACCACCCGGTGCGGCAATTTTAGTGGTAATCACTAGGTCATCACGGTTGCCGTGTGCCTTGATATATTGCCCCAGAATACGCTCGGTTTCCCCTTGGGTTTCGGGCTTAGGTGGGACGGGATACATTTCCGCCGTATCGATAAAGTTGATGCCATTTCCTATGGCGTAGTCCAGCTGTGCAAATGCTTCGGCTTGGGTATTTTGTTCGCCCCAAGTCATAGTGCCCAAACAGATTTTGCTGACCTCGAGATTAGAATGCGGTATGCGTCTGTATTCCATCTATTTCTCCTACGAAAACTCTCTTAGTTTGAGGCTACCAAGCTTTTGCTGTAAAGCAAAGGTTAAACCATAGGTTGAAATGTTAGTGCGCTAAAAATAGCCAGCCCGCTAAACGGTATTGCGCCCTTTTGAGGCATGCCATTGGTTGAAGTTTGTTCTCTGAGTCGCGTTTTTAACGGTTTTATCGCTTTGCTGCACTGAGATGGGGATTTTGGCTTATTTTTGTAAACCTTAGGTATGACTAAATCAGTAATAACGTATTTATGAATAAATTGTTATAAAACTACATTTATAGATCGCGGCGAGTTTGGAAGTGAACCTATGTCACAAAACGGCGTAAATTTACGTATCTAACTTACGAATTTGCGGCGGAATGTGACGCCAATATCGGAAACTGGGTTAACAAATCTCTACCCTGAATTTATCTAAAAATTTTTCATGGTTGATATTTGTGATGGCAGATTTTTCAAACCAAATTGTAACGATCAAAAAAGGCCTCGACTTGCCGATTGCTGGCGAGCCGCGACAGGTCATTGAACTCGGTGCTAAGCCATCCCAAGTGGCTGTTCTGGGTGAAGAATTCGTTGGGCTTAAGCCGACGATGTTGGTCGAAGAGGGCGATTGGGTTCAAAAGGGCCAAGCCCTGTTTGAAGATAAAAAAACACCTGGCGTGTTGTTCACTGCACCCGCTAGTGGCCAAGTCGTGGCGATTAACCGCGGCGAGCGCCGAATTCTACAATCGGTTGTCATTCGTTGTGATGACGGCGAAAACCGCGATGGACAGATTTCCTTCGAGATCCATCAAGACATCGCCGCTTTAGCAAGGTCAACCGTTCAGGCGCAATTAGTGAAAAGCGGTCTATGGACTGCACTGCGTACTCGGCCTTTCTCGCGCGTGCCTGCGCTCGATAGCACGCCCGCAGGGATTTTTGTTACCGCAATTGATACTAATCCACTGGCCGCCGATCCGCGTTTGATCATCGCCGAGCAAACCGAAGCTTTTAAAGCTGGCTTGCTGGTGTTGAGCCGCTTAACCGAGGGCAAGGTTTACCTGTGTCAGGATAAGGGCGAAGCGATTGTGAAAGAGGCATTGCCGCAACTTGAGCTGCGCCGCTTTGACGGTGTTCATCCAGCGGGTTTAGTCGGCACTCATATTCACTTTACTTTACCTGTGAGTTTAGAGCGTCAGGTATGGCATATCGGCTATCAAGACGTGATTGCCTACGGCAAATTATTCCAAACCGGTGAGTTATATACCGACCGCATCGTCGCCTTAGGTGGCCCGAGCGTACTAAATCCGCGTTTACTGCGCACTCAGTTGGGCGCCGAGTTAAGTCCCTTAGTCAATGATGACATCAAACCCGGCCAAAACCGCGTGGTATCGGGCTCTGTGTTATCTGGCCATACCGCGGTTGGTGTGCATGACTTTTTAGGCCGATTCCACAACCAAGTGTCAGTGCTGAGCGAAGATGCGCAGCACCATGTACTTTCTTGGGTACGGGGTGGCTCGGATAAATTCTCTATTACCCGCGCGGTGACATCACGTTTGTTTGGTGCCACTAAGCTGTTCGAATTCACTACCCATCAGGGCGGTTCAGCCCGCGCCATGATGGCCTTTGGTCAGCTAGATCGCGTGATGCCACTGGATATTTTACCCACCTTGCTCGTTCGAGACTTAGTGGTGCGTGATACCGATGAGGCGCAGGCCTTAGGTGCATTGGAGTTAGATGAAGAAGATCTGGCTCTGTGTACTTTTGTGTGTCCCGGCAAATATGACTTTGGTAAAGAATTACGTGCCTGTCTAGATGTTATCGAGAGGGAAGGTTAATGACTAAGCAAGTTAAAAAACCTGATTTACAGCAAGCCGCAGATTTACAGGAAGAATACTACGCGACGGGTAAGTCGATGAAGGGCTTTTTGCGTTCACTCGTTATTGCCAGTGGCCACAGCACTAAGGGTAAAGTGCATGTGCGTGACGCGATTGACGTGAAACGTACCATGACGCTAGTCGGTTTGTGTTTACTGCCCGCCATTTTATTCGGTCTATATAACATTGGCCTACAGGCACAGCTTGCGCTTGCGGGTGGCTTATCGACCCCAGATGTTTGGAAGTTGGAAATCTTTAATACCCTGTTTGGCGGCCTTAGCCAAGACACTGGGATATTAGGTTTATTCCTCTATGGTCTTAGTTTTTATTTGCCGATTTACCTGACAGCGCTACTCACCAGTTTGTTCTGGGAAGTGGTATTTGCGCGGGTTCGCGGCCAAGAGTTGCACGAAGGTTTCTTCGTGACGGCGCTGCTGTTTACCTTAATCTTGCCAGTATCGACCCCGCTATGGCTGGTTGCCATGGGGATTTCCTTCGGTGTGGTTGTGGCTAAAGAGCTGTTTGGCGGCATGGGATATAACTTCCTTAACCCTGCGCTGGCGGGCTTGGCTTTTATCTACTTTGCCTATCCCTCTGAAGTGGCAACCATTAAACAGCTGGTTGCCGTTGATGGTTTCTCTGGTGCGACTGCACTGGCACAAACCGCAGCGGGCAAGCTGAGCTTTGCCGATTACGCTTGGTTTAGCGCCTTTAGCGACCCTAATTGGTGGAACAACTTTTTTGGCTTCACCGTGGGCGCAATTGGTGAAACCAGCACCTTAGCGATTTTGGTCGGCGGTTCATTACTGCTGATCAGCCGCTTAGCCGACTGGCGCATTGTGCTCGGAGTGTTGCTGGGCATGATAGCTACTGCAACGCTGTGTAATTACATCGGTTCTAGCAGCAATGACATGATGGCAATGCCGTGGACTTGGCATCTAGTCACTGGCGGTTTTGCGCTGGCGATGATGTTTATGGCCACCGATCCTGTGACCACTTCTTACACTCGCCAAGGCAAGTTTGCCTACGGTGCTTTGATTGGTTTTATGACAGTGCTTATCCGTGTCGCTAACCCCAAAATGCCTGAGGGCGTGATGTTAGCCATTCTGTTCGCCAACCTTTGGGCGCCGCTGTTCGATTATCTGGTGGCCCGCGCCAACATCAAACGGAGATTAAAACGTCATGGTCTTTAAGAAAGATACTGTGGTGGGGACCATGATCTTCACCATCACGCTCTGCCTCCTGTGCTCGTTTATGATCACAGGCACAGCAGGCATATTGAAAGAACGTAAAGTCGCCAAAAAACGTGACGAAGTGAAGCGTTATGTGTTGATGGCAGCCGATGTGAACTTAGGTCAGGAATCTGATTTTAGGGATATTTTCGCTAAATCGGTTAAGCCATTATTGATCAACCTAGACACAGGTAAGGTGGATTCAGACGCTAACGTGCTCGATTTCGATGAGCGTATGGCGTCGATTAATCCTGAGACCTCTAGCACCCCGAAAAAGGACATCGCCAAGATTAAAACCCGTGCGAACGATGCCCGCGTATTTAAAGTGCTTGATGCCGATGGCAAGTTAGACAGTGTGGTTGTGCCTTTCTACGGTAAAGGTCTGTGGTCGATGATCTACGGCTATGTGGCGGTTGAACCCGATTTCAACACCATTAAAGGGCTAGTGGTGTACGAGCACGGTGAAACCCCAGGTATCGGTGACTTTGTAACGGATCCCCATTGGTTATCACTGTGGAAGGGTAAGCAATTATTTGATGAAAAAGGCAAATTTGCTATGCGCCTCGTTAAAGGCGGCGCTAAAGAAGGCGATGTCCACGGTGTTGATGCTGTGAGTGGCGCGACCATGACAGGCCGCGGCGTGCAGCGCGCAATGGAGTTTTGGTTTGGGGTTGAGGGTTTTCAAACCTTCTTCAATCAGCTGAAAGCGACGGCCGCGCAGGGTGAATTGCAAGGTGAGTTGGGAGAGGCAAAATGAGCAACACTTTATCCATGCGTGACATGTTAACGGGGCCAGTATTTGCCAATAACCCCGTCGCGATGCAAGTGCTGGGCGTATGTTCGGCGCTGGCGGTCAGTAACTCAATGCAAACCGCTGTGGTGATGACGCTCGCAGTGACCTTTGTGTTGGTGTTTTCCAACCTGATTATCTCTGCCATCCGTAACTTTATCCCAACCAGTGTGCGCATTATCGCGCAGATGACGGTTATCGCCTCCTTGGTGATTATCGTCGACATGGTACTGCAGGACGTGGCCTATGAGTTATCTAAGCAACTTTCTGTATTCGTTGGGTTAATTATCACTAACTGTATCATCATGGGCCGCGCTGAAGCCTTCGCCATGAAGTATCCACCGCATTTAGCGGTCGTCGATGCGCTCGGTAATGCGACAGGTTATGGCTTGATTTTGATCAGCGTTGCCTTTGTACGCGAGCTGTTAGGGACAGGTAATTTATTCGGTCATAGCGTGTTTACCACCATTGAAAACGGCGGCTGGTACTTGCCAAACGAAATGTTCAAGTTACCACCGAGCGCCTTCTTCCTGATCGGCGTGCTGATCTGGACAATCAATGTGATCCAGCGGAAACGGGGTTAAGGAGCAGATATGGAACACTATATAAATCTATTTTTGCAGGCCACTTTTATCGACAACATGGCGCTGTCGTTCTTCTTGGGCATGTGTACTTTCTTGGCCGTGTCTAAAAAGGTGTCAACCGCCTTTGGTTTAGGTGTCGCCGTTATCGTGGTGATGACCTTAGCCGTGCCGTTAAACCAGATAATTTACGTCAAAGTGCTCGCGCCTGGCGCGCTGTCTTGGGCGGGCTTACCCGGTATTGATTTAAGTTACCTGCAACTGATCACTTTCATCGGTGTGATTGCGGCATTAGTGCAAATCCTTGAAATGTTTTTGGATAAGTACATTCCTAGCCTGTATGACTCCCTTGGGATCTTCTTACCTTTGCTCACAGTAAACTGCGCGATTTTTGCTGGGGTGATCTTTATGGCGAACCGTGATTACAACTTCGGTGAGTCAGTGGTGTTTGCGATGGGTTCGGGTTTTGGCTGGGCGGTGGCAATTGTGCTGCTGGCGGGGCTGCGTGAAAGAATGAAATTCAACGCGATTCCCGAAGGCTTACAAGGTATTGGTATCACCTTTATCACAACAGGCTTGATGGCGCTGGGCTTTATGTCTTTCTCTGGGATCTCGCTGTAAAGCTAGAGTAGGCGAGCCAAGAGTTGAGAAAGTGAAACCAGATTCTTTTTAGAAAAGAGCTAGAAAAGGGTAATACGATGGAAATGGCAATTGGCATAGGCATGTTCACGCTAGTGGTCTGTCTATTGGTGATAGTGATTCTAATCGCCAAAAAGCAATTAGTGGCTACGGGTGAAGTGACGATCAGCATCAACGAAGATGCCGAAAAAAGCATTCAAGTTGCGGCGGGTGACAAGTTACTCGGCGCCTTGGCGAGTCAGAGTATTTTTATTCCGTCAGCCTGTGGTGGCGGCGGAACCTGTGGTCAGTGCCGAGTGAAAATCAAAGCGGGCGGCGGTGATATTCTGCCGACTGAAATGGGCCATATCACCAAGAAAGAGGCTAAAGAAGGTTGTCGTCTCGCCTGCCAAGTCTCAGTGAAAACCGATATGGAACTTGAGCTCGACGAAGAAATCTTTGGGGTGAAAAAGTGGCAATGTCAGGTGATCTCTAATGATAACAAGGCGACTTTTATCAAGGAGTTATTGCTTGAGTTACCGGCAGGTGAAGATGTTCGCTTTAAAGCGGGGGGGTATATTCAAATTGAAGCGCCAGCCCATGTGGTGAAATACGCTGACTTTGATATTCCTGAAAAATACCGTGGCGATTGGGACAAATACGGCCTGTTTGACATTGTCTCTACCGTCAACGAAGAAGTGTTGCGCGCTTACTCTATGGCCAACTATCCCGATGAAAAGGGCCGCATTATGCTGAACGTGCGCATTGCGACTCCGCCATCGGCCAATGTGCCAGCGGGTAAGATGTCATCTTACATCTTCAACCTAAAAGCGGGCGATACAGTGACCATTTCAGGACCATTCGGTGAGTTCTTTGTGAAGGAAACCGATGCGGAAATGGTGTTTATCGGCGGCGGTGCGGGCATGGCACCTATGCGTTCACACATTTTCGATCAGCTTAAGAGTAAGAAAACCACACGTAAAATGAGCTTCTGGTACGGCGCCCGTTCAACCCGTGAAGTGTTTTACCAAGCGGATTTCGATGCCCTAGCGGCCGAAAATGACAACTTCGTTTGGCATGTGGCGTTATCTGAGCCATTGCCTGAGGATAATTGGACTGGCTACACTGGCTTTATTCATAATGTGATTTATGAGAATTATCTTAAAAATCATAAGGCACCAGAAGACTGCGAGTACTACATGTGTGGTCCTCCAATCATGAACTCTTCAGTGATTAAGATGCTCGAAAGCCTAGGCGTTGAGCCAGAAAACATCCTACTCGATGACTTTGGTGATTAGCAGTTAAACTTAAGCTAGAGCTTAATCAGAGCTTCAATTAGCGGTTAAAGCTTGAAACTCATAACTCGCGTTAAGGCAACTTAACGCGAGTTTTGTTTATTGCTTGTTAGCGTTTTTAAGTTCAAAGCCTCTAACAATGACATATGCGATAAGGGCAAATATGAATACGATAAGGTACATCCATGCGATACTTTGCAAAGTTTCAATAATTGTTCGATATATCTCAATAGTCCAACGCTCTAGTGTTAGCTGTAGAATTTCTACATCTTTATGTCGAGCGGTAATGTAGCGCTCTAAATCATAAATTCTAACCCCACCAGAAATGCCCACAACGTATGTGGCAAAAATAATATATTTTTGCCAAGCGGCACTGATTGAATCTTGAATTATTCGAGAAAATATTTCTCCCAGTGGTTTTTTGAAAATCGAAACAACTAGAAATGAAACGGTTATAGATAGTGCAAATGTAATAAACAGTAATGTAAAAAACATGCTCTCTCCTTAGAACAGATAATCAAATTGAAAACTTTACCAGCCATTTAAAATCAACAACATAATCTGCTTTCGGCTTACGTTCAAGTGAATAGTGATTGAGGTTACTTTAAGGATTTGTGCCTAGTGGGTGTCAATATTTGTGAATGACTTTGCATTTAAAAACAATCAAACGAAGTTTGAAAAGCATAAAGTCGCCTCATAGTTATCAGTCTGTACTGGTCAACTCCATTCACTTTTAAAGGCTCAGTCCAGACTGTCATTCCAAATTTCAAACACAGCAACACTAAAAAAACTTGTGATATGCTTGCCGCTTTCAAATCTGGCCATTGGCCAATTACGTTAAGGATAACCCATGCGTTTGAGTGTTATCAGTACCCTGTTTACTGGTTTTTTATTATTTCCAAGTGCCAATAGTATTGCCGCATTACTAGAGACTGGGACTGAAAAAGCGCAGAGCGTGCAAGGTGATAAGTCGATTGCCGTTGAAAGCCAAACCGCATCTTCAGTATCGAAGGTGGCGGAGATTAAGATCTTAATCCAAGCCGCGATAAAGGATTCGCCACAGCCATTTAGTGGCAGTGTTATCCTGCTTGAGCAGGGCAAGCCGCAGTTTGAACTGCAAAAGGGCGAAGGTATTAGTCAAGATTCGCGCTTTGTGATGGCATCGCTCTCTAAACAAATCACTGCAACCTTGATATTACAGGCACTCGATGCGGGGAAACTCGACTTAAATCAAACGCTAAATCATTACCTTTTTGGTGATGCGAAGGGAGATAACGAGGCACTAAAAGGCACTGTGGCGGGTACAAATTCAAGTGCAAACGCTTTAAATCCCAGTCGTTATGACGAGCGGATTACGCTACACCAACTGCTGACTCATACATCGGGCGTCGATAAACTGGGTAAGGCCAATCGATTCGAGCCGGGTAGCCAATTTGAATACTCCAACTTCGGTTATTCACTTTTAGGGCAAGTGCTTGAGAAGGTCAATCACCAATCCTTTGCCGAGCAAGTGGCGCAGTTTGCAACGCGATACCAGTTTAATGGCCTGAGTGCTGAGCTTGGCAGTATTGAGGCTATTCGCGCCAAAGTGCCTTCACTCGCAATAGGTTTACAGGAAAGCGAGGTGATTGCCCCTGCTGACTTAGTGCTTGATGAAGCTTTGTTGCCCGCAGGGGGATTAATTGCTTCAGCGCCAGCTTATGCCGCCTTTCAGTATCTATTACATTCTGGCAAGTTGATGAGCGCAGAGAGTTATCAACGGATGACAACGGCGTATACCGAGATCCAATTCTTATGGCCGAATATGCGCTATGGCTATGGGGTGAGGATCAATAAGGACGATGGCCTCGTCGAATACAGTCATACGGGCTATTTATCTGGCTATATGTCGATGACACTGCATTATCCCGAATTTAATTTGGATCTGGTGATGCTGGAAAATCTATCGCTAAATCTTAATGATCGCACTCGAGTATTTGAACTGCATAATCAGATACGTCAAATCATTCGTAGCCAGTTACTGCTTGCTAAAGCGTCTAATGTTAAGCCTTAAGTCTCTCCATTATGTTGGCTAATAGGCGGCTAAGTCAGATGGTGTGAGTCTCGAAAGCATAAAGCCCCAACGTTAGGGCTTTATGCTTGGTACTCGTTGGTAGTTAAGGTGCTAACCGCTACCCAAAGTAGGTGCTAATCGTTACCAGAAGCGCTTTCTCAGTGCGGTTTCAATTTCGATATCAACCCTAAAGTACTGCAAAATCGTCCAGACTGAATCGACTAAAGCTTCGGTTAGGGCGGGATAATCATCCTCGATTAACTTGTTTATCTCATCGACCGTATCATCGATATATTCCTGCACGCTTTCTTCAAACTCCGCTTGGGTGGCCTGATTGCGGAAAAAGCTAAAATCATTCAGTTTTTCAATCAGCAGATCGAGCTGTTCTTCTATGCCTTTAAATTGGGCGACAGTGATATCGGGATCCTTTGCGATAAGTTTAAAGAAGCTCTGCACTTTGGTTTTGAGATCGAACAGCGTTGGGATTTGGTTTTTATCTGAAGCCGCATTACTTACCTCTAATTTGGCCTTTTTAGACGCTATATCTAGTTGGCCAGTAGGAGCGTTATCATCCGCAGTCTCGGTTGTCTGCATATTTGAGATAGGCTTAGTTTCAGTCTGGGCGTGAACTTGAGTCGGCTGTTGCATTGTTTCGCCATTAATATGTTGCATCAGGCGACGGCTGAAATAGCTTTCTGGCTCCGCTACTTCGAGTACTCGCTCAAGCTGAGTTTCACTGTAGGAGGCTATTTGCAGCAGTGCTTCGAAAATCTCCTTATATTCCTGCTCTATAGCTGCGACCAGCGGGCTATTGCCGCGGCAGTTCTCAGTTATTAAGTCGGCGCCATATTGTTGCAATAGCCTTAAGATCCGCACCGCCGTTGATTCAAAGCGAGGAAACTCGATTGAGCTGCCACCTATCACTGCGCAAAGGGCGGGGGTGGTGTCTTCAGCATTGATGGCATTAGGGTTTGCGCCATGTTCGAGTAGCGCTTCTACGCAGGACTGCGCGCCGTAGTAACAGGCGCACATGAGTGGCGTAAATTGCTCATCTACTGAGAATTCTTCAATTTTAGCTCCGTGGCGCAGTAAGAGTTCCACAGTATTACGTCGCATGGGGCCAGTGATTTGATCCCACCAGTAGGTCGAAATCGCCTTGTGTAGAATGGGCGAGTTATCATGGCCGCAATGGGTAAAAATATCCCCGCCTTGGTTAATAAGCCATTCAAGTAGTTGGGTTCGACAGGAGATAGCCGCCGCAGACACATAGTTAGTGTTGTAGATATTGGTGAGGCTTAAGTCCAGCCCTTTGGTGAGCAGATATTCCATTACTTGGATAAGTGTTGCTTGATCTTCTTTACCTGAACCACGCTGGCAGAGGGTGAGTAAGGTCGGTTCATCCACCGCACCAAATTTTTTATTGATATCCATGCCATATTGCAGGAACAGATCGAGGAACTCGGGCAAAAAGGTTTTGTTTTCGACCATTGGATAAATCAGTAGTCGTAAGTTCGACCAGACTAACATCTCATAGGCTTTACCCGTATTCACAAATTCGGCATTAGGATTAGCGCCATATTTGAGCAAGAGTTCAAGGGCTTGATAGATGTAACTCCGTTTGTTTACATCGGTAAATTTAGCAAGATCAAGATATTGGTTGAGCAAGGGGGAATGGTCGGCCTCGGGCGGAGTCATCCTATAGATGCGATTGATATCGACGGTGGCCTTAAGTAGTTTTTCGATAATCCTAAGGTCAAATTCTGAGGTCAATGCCGCATAGACTAAACTTTTGGCGTGGGAGTTGGCTTTGAGCTGCGGATAATGGTCTAGCAGATATTCAGTATATTCTTGTGATTTAGCATAAACACAAAGCTCGAGTAAATTGGCATCGTCCCAGAAGCTGCTGTCATTTGCCATAATATAACGGGACTTTTTATATTCAGGAAAGCGTTTTACTAAAGGAGCAAAGGCTTCAATCCCCCAGAATTCGCTCGAGGAAATAATATTTTCAATTAGACTTAATTTACCTATTTCTAATGGGATGTCTTTATTAATGATATGCAGAAATAGATCTTTACTTCGTTCATCATATAATATTTCTAGCGGGTGGTTTACTTCACCATTGGTCCAGAAACTCACCAGTTTATTGATGTCTAACTTAGCTGCAAGTAGAAGATCGATCATATCTCTACGTTGATGATCCTGGTAGATATACTGCGGATTAGGATGAAATAGATAGTTGAGCCAGCAATTATTGTATTGATTTTGAAAGTAAAGATTGGCACCAGAGTCTAGGTATAGGGTAACGAGTTCTGAGTTGTTATATTCAATAGCCGAATGCAAGGCACTGAAACCATTACATTCGATTTTAGCGCCTTTGCTGAGCAAGTATTTTATAAGCACTAAATCGGACTGAGGACTGCAAGATAGTGGAACTAATATATTGCAGGGCGAAATATTGAGATCAATAAAGTTGAGATCTCCACTATCGGCAAGAAATTGATCAACTTTCTTTATTTTAGCCGAGGTCGAAAGCGTGTTATCTAGGCATATTTCCCGAAGTGTGAGTTTCTTATCACTAAAAATCCAACTGAGCATAATGTTCCCTATTTAATGCCGTTAACAAAATGGTATCAAACACCTTTCAATTTATTAAAAATTGGGCGAGGTAAAATTGCCATATTTTAATGCAATTAAGTTAAGAAAAACTATGTCCTAAGACTGATAATTAAAATCATCTTGCTGAATAACATTTGCAGATACAAATTGATAATGCCAAACATGCTTAATCATGGCTGTTTGGCATTGTGACTTCTGTTTAAATTTTGCTGTGTATTCTATTGATTAAGTTCTAGCAGCATAGGCATTTCGCAGGCGTCGTGGCCTGTGTTCCCTAGGGGAGCCGACAGATGCACAAAGCCCAATTTCTCATAGAGTTTTACGGCTTCATTTAGTACAGCGGTGGTTTCTAAATAGCAGCTTTGATAACCCGTTTCGCGGGCGAAATCGAGTGCCATTAACGCTACGCGTGTTGCAAGTCCTTTACCGCGGATTTCGGGCATAAAGTACATTTTTTGCAGTTCGCAGACGCCATCATTGTTAGCTAACGGCGCAATACCGGCGCCGCCTAAAATGCGCCCCTCTAATTCAATAACCCAATAGTTGGCGCCCGCTTGGGAGTAAATCTGGCTGAGGCAATCTAAGGTCGGGTCGGCCACGCTATAACCTTTATCCGCGGTTAAGCCGTATTCGGCCGAAACATCGCGGATGACTTTGGCAATTGCGGCATCATCTTGGGCAGTGGCTTGGCGAATGTGGCAGCCACTTTGGTGTTTGGCGTTATGTACGGCTTGGTTATACAACATGAGCGCCTCTTCGATTTGTGAGGTTTGTGCTGGGGTCAGTTGGGCTAAGATTTCTTGAAATAATTGATTTTGCTGAGCGTCTAATTTCAGGAGTAACTTCTTCCCTGCGGGTGTGAGTTGTACCACTAAACAGCGACTGTCCCGTGGGTGTATTTGACTCTGGGCAAGATTTTTATCAATCAGATGCTTAATCGCTCGGCTCGCATTGGACTTATCTATGCTGAGTTTGCAGGCCAGCTCTTTGATGGTCAGCGGCTGCTTGCCTATCTCAAACAAGGCGTGGGCTTGAACTGGCGAGAGGGGCAAATCTCCAAAGGCGGCGTTGAGCATGCCTAAATTCCTCACCAGATAGCGAGATAAGTGCCTGAGTTGGTCGGATGAGCCTGACTCCGCCGTTTGCTTAGCGTGAATTACAGGCTTAGCTGGAGTCGATGGTGCGTCTGTTTGAGCCATAGTCGAATGGGTTTGGTTGCATGTCACAACTAAGTTAGCGGGCTTCAACTGCGCTTGCAACATGATACTAACAAGTTTGTGCGTAAATATCGGGATTTAATAGCGGCGCCATGGCGAGAATAATCGCTTGGGTATAATTGCTTTCACGGGTGGCGTGGCCGTGGGTGAGCAGGCCTATGGCACCGCCTTTTTGTTTAATATTGATAGTATTGAACAATCTATCCATCACATGTCCGAGTTCTTCACCCGCTTCTAATGCCCGATAAACCTGCATTGGCAGAGGCAAAATTGCGCTGCGGCCAATGGCAAGCTGATCTTTATGCCCAATGGCGATATAGGCGAATGTGGCTGGGCCAAAGTCGAAACAATCGACACCGCCTTCCATCGCAAAATAGTAGTCGGCCTGAGTATCTTGTTGATCATGCTGTTGACAATAGTACACCCGATTAATCGCCCCTTGGCGAGTGTCTTTATCTGTCATTGGCTGCGCCGCAACACCTGAAGGCGCATCCACACCACTGGCTTCTATTATGCTGTCGGGGAACAGTTGTGCCATGGCGTTAGTTGCCGCGTTGATTTTTACCGGGTTTTTAGAACCCACTGTTATCTTGATAATGTTTTGTTGCATATAAGTTATTTAATTCGGCTTTTAATGTAGACGCTCGTTTGAATCATTGCTTAAATGGTATGAGGTGTCTAAGTGTTTGGGTTTTCTATTCTGCCACAGTCGTCGGCGAAGCTCAGTAAAAAGCCAACAGTAGGGGAGGCAATAGCCAGCCTTAGGGACTAGGAAGCGACATATGTCTATTGCTCCTTCAGTAATGGAGGCCGGGATAGGCAATTGAAGGAACCAAAACCAAGAGATAATAATAATGAAATTCAACAAACTCGTGATCGCTATGGGGATGGCCTGCGGTGTAATACTCGCTGGCTGTAACGATAGCGAAGATAGCACTACGCCCACCGAACCCGAAACTCAACTGCAAGCTTTTGCCCCCAACGGTTTACTCAAAGCCAATATTCGCCGCACCACCTACGGCGTGCCGCATATCCAAGCCGATAACTTAGAAAGCTTAGGGTTTGGTAGTGGTTATGCGCAGGCGCAGGATAATTTATGCGTGTTAGCCGATGGCTTTATAAAGGCTAACTCGCAGCGTTCCATGTACTTTGGCCCCCATGCGTCGATTGACTTCACTACGGGCCAACCCACAGCGGAAGATAACGGCAACCTTATCTCAGATTTTGCCTACAAAGCGTTAAAGATTAGAGCGCAAGCCGAAGAAAAATGGCCACAGTTTAGTGAAAACTCTCGGGCGCTGATCCAAGGTTTTACCTCTGGTTATAACCAATATCTTGCCGATGTCGAAGCGGGTAAACAAACGGCAGAACCTTTCTGTGGCGGTCAGCCTTGGGTGAAACCCATAGTGCCAGAGGATGTGGTGACTTATTTGTTTTCAATCGCTTTGTTACCGGGCGCAGCTAACTTCCTCGATTTGATTTTTTACGCTAACCCGGGGGATGCGCAGGAATATATGCCGCGTATCCTAGGGCCTGCGCCCAGCCAAGACCAAACCGCATTTGTGGCCGATATGCAGTTTAAGTTGATTGCCCGCGCGGCCCGCATCACCACGCCAGAGACCAATCCCCGAGGATTAGGCTCTAATGGTTGGGGTTTAGGTAAGGATAAAACCGAGAACGGTAAAGGCATGGTGCTCGGTAATCCGCATTTTCCGCATACGGGTAACCTGCGTTTTTGGCAGTCCCATATTACGATCCCTGGGCATTTAGACATGATGGGCGGTTCGCTTGTGGGTATGCCCGGGCCGATTAATATCGGTTTTAACAAAGATTTAGCGTGGACTCATACCTTCTCTACCGCCGAACATTTTGTGATGTATAACTTAGAGTTAGTCTCGGGCGATCGGATGCAATATCTGTTCGATGGCAAACCAATGCCGATCACCAAAGAGACGGTATCGATTCTGGTGAATGCTGGTCCTGCCGGCATGTTAGTGGCCGAGAAGGATATTTACACCACGGCAAAAGGCCCTATGGTTGAAGCGCCACCTGCTTTAGCGCCTTTTGGTTGGGATGATGGCAGCGCCTTTATGATCCAAGACGCCAATATGGGCAATATGGACCCCGTTGACCATTGGTTAGCGATGGACATGGCGACCAATAAAGAGGAGTTCCAACAGGCCTTCAAGGATTACGACGGCGTTATCTTCAATAACACTATGTACGCCGACAAAGAGGGCAATGCTTTCTATATCGACGACTCGACAGTCCCAGGATTGTCTGAATCGGCAGTGGTGCTGTTAAAAACCTCGCCAGACATTAAAGCGGCTAAGGCGCAGGCCGGATTTACGATTTTACCCGGCAACACATCGCTGTTTAGTTTCGAGGGCCCAACACCCTATGCCCGCGCGCCAAAGCTTGAGCGTACTGACTTTGTGCAAAACTCTAATGACTCATTCTGGTCGACTAACTTGAATGAACCGCTGACTTATTTCTCGCCCATGTATGGACCAGAAGCGGGGCAGTTGTCGCTGCGAACGCGGATGGGCTTGAGCTTAATGCAAGATGCGGCGGGGGCAGATGGCAAGTTTAGCTTAGAAGAACTCGAAGCGGCGGTGTTGTCTAATCGCAGTTATCTTGCTGAGTTAGTGCTGCCTGATTTGATTGCCCAGTGTGATGCCCAAGGCAGCACGCCTGTTGTGGTGTCGGCGAGTTTATCTAAGGATGTCACTTCGGCGTGCACGGGGTTAAAAGCGTGGAATGGTAAGCAAGATAACGACAGCAAAGGCGGTGCTTTACTGCGTGAATTTGCCCACCAATTCAGCCAAACGACCATGTTGACCCAAGAATTCGATCCCGCCAATGCGGCGACGACACCTAAAACCTTGACCACAGATGGCAGCGCCTTAGTGGCCTTAGCCCACAGTGCACTGAATCTTGAGGCGGCGGGTTTTGCCTTAGATGCGCCATTGGGTGAGGTGCAATTTGTGGAGAAATCGCTGCCTGACGGTACACCAAGCGGGTCGCGTTTACCTTGGCCGGGTAGCCACAATGCCGAGGGTGGATTCAACGTGTTCTCGACCAGTCTGTCGGGTGACGACACTTTAATCCCGCAGCACAAGTACGCAGCTGTGATGGACGTGGTTACTGGCAAGGCGATGAGTTCTGGCTTAACGGCGAAGGGATACCAAGTGCGTTATGGGTCGAGCTGGATGA
The DNA here is from genome assembly GCF_052850535.1 of Shewanella sp. 1180_01. Classification (NCBI taxonomy): domain Bacteria; kingdom Pseudomonadati; phylum Pseudomonadota; class Gammaproteobacteria; order Alteromonadales; family Shewanellaceae; genus Shewanella; species Shewanella sp. 1180_01. Next base: position 9,421 of record NZ_VXCT01000011.1, on the reverse strand, counting down.
TGGCGGTGAACTTTACTGACGAAGGGCCAGTGGCGCGGGGAATTTTAACTTACTCTGAGTCGAGTAATATCCTAACGCCAGCGTTTGCCGATCAAAGCATTTTGTACTCAAGCGAGAAAAGTTTCCGTCCGTTATTGTTCAAAGAGGCCGATATAGCGCCAGCCGTGGTGTCGACCACTGAGCTTGTGCTACAGAAACCTTAAGTCTGATTTTGCGTTAATCGTTAACGGCTCACTTCGGCGTTGGTTCCGCAGTGAGCCGTTTTTTATGGCGTTTGCGACTGATAGCGATTTGTAAAAATTTAACATTAGCGGATGTGATCTTGATCGACTTTAGCTATCGATATGCGGTACTGGATCATGTTTTGCTGATTTTTGTGACTTATCTCCGAATGGGTGTTTTTCTCGGCGCTTATGCTATGTCGCTGGCTTTGGTTTGAGGTGAAAATATTGTGTAGTTAAGCGGTTTTTTGTGTGTATTTTTTGCTGCTGCATTGAAAACTTATTACATTAAATCAGCGATCTAGATCTCAATATCAGTTTATTATGAAATTCCCTTACATAAAGCCGTGTCAGATCAACTTTTATGGGCTTTTTTTGGTTATCCTTAGCGCGAATTTATTATGCTAGTCACACCGTAAGGTAACTTTTATATGCAAAAAGATGCGACCAGTGTTCTTGGAACACCTCAAAGCACACAGAATCTAGATTCAACGAAACACTTACCTTGGACTCGCCAAGACACGACTTGGATGTTGAGTTTGTTCGGCACAGCCGTTGGCGCTGGAATTTTATTTTTACCCATCAATGCGGGCATGGGCGGCTTTTGGCCTCTCGTACTAATGGCAGTGATCATCGGTCCTATGACCTATCTTGCCCACCGCGGTTTATCTCGTTTTGTTTGTTCATCAAGCATTCCCGGCAGCGACATCACCCAAGTAGTAGAAGAACATTTTGGTGTGGGTGCGGGTAAAGCCATTACCATACTGTATTTCTTCGCCATCTATCCGATTGTATTAATTTACGGTGTGGGTATTACCAACACAGTCGATAGCTTTATCGTCAATCAGTTGGGCATGGCATCGCCACCACGCTTTATTTTATCGGGTGTATTGATCCTTGGTATGATGGCTGTGATGGTTGCGGGCGAGAAGTTCATGCTGAAAGTGACACAATTGCTGGTATATCCGCTGGTGGGTATTTTGGCCTTTATGTCGTTCTACCTGATCCCAGAATGGAAAATGGATGCCTTACAAGTTGTGCCAGAAGCGGGTGCATTTTTAGGCACAGTGTGGTTGACGATCCCAGTATTGGTGTTCGCCTTTAACCATTCTCCTGCGATTTCACAGTTTTCAGTGTCACTGAAACGTGACCACGGCGCCAATGCTTCTCGTAAAGCTGACGTGATTTTACGTAACACTTCGATGATGTTAGTGGGCTTTGTGATGTTGTTTGTGTTCTCTTGCGTGCTGTCGTTATCGCCAGCCCAATTGGCAGAAGCGAAAGCGCAGAACTTACCGATTCTGTCTTACCTAGCCAACGTGCATTCAAGTGGTTTTGTGAGCTACTTTGGTCCGTTAATCGCCTTTATCGCGATTGTGTCCTCTTTCTTCGGCCATTACATGGGCGCAACAGAAGGCATGAAAGGCGTAATCGTTAAGCAGTTACGCTCAAGCGGCAAATCAGTCGCTGACGCTAAGATCAACAAGTTCATCCTAGGCTTTATGTTTGTCACTATCTGGGCTGTGGCTGTGATCAACCCAAGTATCTTAGGCATGATTGAAGCCTTAGGTGGCCCAATTATCGCTGCTATCCTGTACTTGATGCCTATGTATGCCGTGTATAAAGTGCCAGCGTTAAAAGCCTATCGTGGCCGAATCAGCAATATCTTCGTGATCATTGCAGGTTTACTGGCGATGACGGCGATTCTGTTTGGTTTCTTCCGTTAAGTTTTGCGAGTGTAGTGAAGCTTAACGAGGAGTTAGCGTTAGGTTTTTAGTCTGAATCGTGACTCGTAAAAAAAGGATCGTGCCATTGGCCCGATCCTTTTTTATTGCGAATAAGCTATTGAAGGACTTATTTTTCTTCGTACATTAAGTAGTAACTCTGCTTCATCCCTAAGGCTTGATAGGTCTGCTGGGCGGCGAGGTTTTCTTGCTCAACATATAAACGGAAGCTGGCAGCGCCACCATTGGCTTCGGCCAGTTGTTTGACTTCACTGTAGAGCTTGCCATAAATGCCTTGGCGACGATTTTGCGGGCGAATATACACACTCTGGATCCAGTAATAATCTTTGGCGCGCCAATCGCTCCATTCAAATGTCACCATAAGCGAGCCGACTATCTCACCTTCAATTTCGGCGACGAGGTAAAAGCCTTTTTGCGGACTTTCAAGTAGCGTGCCCACGCCGCGGGTTAGTGTCGCTTCATCTAAGGCTAAGCCTTCGGTTTCTTGGGCCATCGCCTGATTAAATTGGACTAAGGCACTGAGGTCCTGAGCTTTAGCTTTACGGATCAACATACAACAACTCCTAGGCGGTTATTGAGTAATACCGCTCTTGTTTAGTGAACAACCATTTTGTGGCTCACTTTAGCATGGAACATTGTGGAATAACGAGTTCGACAGTCGCAGGTTTGGCGGAGTGAGCTTATTTGTTGCTGCGGATTTTTGTACGACTAAAGTCTTATCTGCTAGGCTTATCTTTAGTGCCCTTTTTCTGGACTAAGTGAGCCTATGATGGGATTCGTTAAGTCGACACGCCGCTATAAACTTAAGGTGTTGCCCGTTGTTGATCTGACTGCTGATGAGCAAATAAACCATCGACTGCATTTTATCTTAACTTTGTTGAGTTTTGGTTTATGGGGACTCGTTTGGTGGTGGTTGATCCTAAAAGCCAAGGGTAAATCTGACTTTATTTTCAGTGGTTTTGATGACGATTACTGGAGTTATTTGATTGAACGTGAGCAACCGCCAGCAGCGCTTTATCGTCAGCAAATTGCGCCAAATAAAGTCACAGAATATTTTGATGCTTAAGCAGAAAAACTAACATTTCAGCGGCCAATTTAACAAAGTTAGTTTGGTTAATGTTACTGATTTTAAGGCAGTTTAGCTCAACGTGACCCAGATCATCCCTCGATTAAAACCCCTCTGCTAGACTCGGCGATTGCCTCATGTAGACTGAGAAACTAGCGCGCTAGTTTTGGTCTTTGCCCCATCATAGTTTCGAATTCAAGGTTATGAATATGACAAAACCTAAGTCGTCGGCATTAGGCCGTGTTTGTTCTCGCTGGATGTCAGTGCCGCTGTGGCTGCAAATTGTTATTGGTATGGTGCTAGGCATTATTGTCGGCGTTATTTTTGGTGAGCAAGCCACTTGGTTAAAACCGCTGGGCACCTTGTTTGTTAATGCCATTAAAATGTTGATCGTGCCACTGGTGTTTTGCTCGCTGATCGTGGGCGTTACGTCGATGCAAGACACGGGCAAGATGGGGCGAATCGGCATTAAATCCTTTGGGTTTTATCTGTTTACTACGGCTATCGCGATCAGTATCGGCCTGCTTGTTGGTTATGTGCTGCAGCCCGGCGCAGGCTTAGGATTAACGCTGGCAGAAGGCGCGACTCAAAACGCCAAAGCTGTGCCTTCATTAGTCGATACCTTGGTTGATATAGTGCCAACAAATCCGATTGCGGCCATGGCAAGCGGCCAAATTTTGCAAGTCATCGTATTTGCCATCGCCTTAGGCATCGCGTTAGTGCTGATTGGCGAGCACGGTAAACCTGCGATTAAAGTGTTCGAAAGCCTCGCCGAAGCCATGTACAAACTGGCTGACATGGTGATGAAACTCGCGCCCTACGGCGTCTTTGGGCTAATGGCTTGGGTGGCGGGGGAGTATGGTATTGATATGCTTTGGCCCCTGATCAAAGTCATCATTGCTGTATACCTTGGTTGTATTATCCACGTGCTGGGTTTCTATAGTTTTTTACTGCGCGGATTTGCGAAGTTAAGTCCGCTGCAGTTTTTTAAAGGCATTAGCAATGCCATGTTAGTGGCGTTTACCACGTCTAGCTCTGCGGGTACGCTCCCTGCAAGCATGAAGTGCGCGAGTGAAAACCTAGGCGTTCATAAGAAGATTTCTAGCTTCGTGTTACCGCTGGGCACTACCATCAATATGGACGGCACTGCATTGTACCAAGGCGTTACTGTGTTGTTTGTGGCGCAGGCGTTTGGTATCGACCTGACTGTTGTCGATTATCTCACCATTATTTTAACCGCGACTTTGGCTTCTATCGGCACTGCGGGTGTTCCCGGTGCGGGCTTGGTGATGCTGACGTTAGTGCTGACAACCGTAGGGCTGCCTTTAGACGGGGTGGCATTGATAGCGGGGATTGACCGTATTTTAGATATGGTGCGCACTGTGGTGAACGTTTCCGGTGACTTAGTGGCGACAACTGTGATTGCCAAGTCTGAAGATGAGCTGGATATGGCGCATTACAATGCCGACACGGAGCAAAGTGCCGTGCTAGCCGAGCAGAATATCGCTCTTGAAACGGCGGCTGAGAATAGCGCTAAAGTCTAGTTGGCTTCGTCTAGTTGGCTTCAGTTGCTGGCTGTAGAACTAAAAAACCGCCTATGGCGGTTTTTTTATGCGGACAAATTTTCTTTGCGGAAGCTTACTTCACTGTGCTTAATTTATTCGGGCTTACTTCAGTTGGCTCAATATTAGCACTGGCTTGTCGTCGCTGTTGAGTAGCGTCAGGCGACCTTGCACTAGCTTAGCTTTAGCCACTAATGGCATTGCTTGCATCACTTTGTGCTCTTGCTGCATTAGCGCATCAACACAGGCTTTCATTGTGCTACCGGCAGGAGATAGCTTAAGCTCTTGGCCTTGCTGAGTATATTGACCGAAAAAGTTATTACAGCTGTTGTTGCCGTGTAATTTGCCTTCGGCCTCAAAGGTAATTTGTGCTGGGCTGTAATCGATAGTCGGTTGGCCTTGAACCATCTCAATGTGCCAGCTGCCCTCTAATGGAATGGTCTCATTTTGGGCGACATCGGTACTTTGGCAGGCGGTGAGTCCCAACAGTAGCGCACCTAAGATGAATGTTTGTTTTAACATCGTTACGGTTCCTTTTTCCATGGTTATGGCCATAGTGTGACAAGTTTTACTCAAGATCTAAAGAGGTTTATATGACGGACTCATTTAAAAGTACTATGAATTTGTTGAAGTTTTTACATTGGTTAGGTGTATTGATGCTAGTTTGTGGACTTGGGTTCTATATGTTGACGCAATGGAGTCTAGAGATAAGCGGCATGTTACTGATCTCAAGCCTGATTGGCTTAGGGTTGGTTCTAATGTCACCCTATCCCGTGGTGCTGTTTATCCAGTGGGCGAAGCGCCAGGATGAGCAATCTAAGTGATTTCTTGCTGCCTGATTAAGCCCAAACCTCGTTAACTCGCCACTTCGTTAAATCAAAGCTCGGTTAACCTATCGCTTCGTTAAATCACAGTTCTATTAGCTTAAATAGCTTAAAGTTTTATTAAATTACTGCTGCATTAACTTAAAGCGCCGCTGAATCTGCGGCGGGATTATCGTATAAGCTTGAGTCTATGGCGGGCTTAACTGGCGTGTCTTCAACCTCAGGCTTTGGTGGTTGCATTGAATCGAGTTTGCCCCGCGCGAGTTCCATCATGGGAGCGAGTTTGGCGCTGGATTCTGGAGTGAAAAAACTGTAGCTCGCATCGAGTTTAAGCTGGTGGTTTTGTTGTTCTAACTGTTTTTCTACCCGCTTCATAATATGCTGAATATCCCGCTCACCATCCACAAAGGCCAGTACCACAAATTGCGTGGTGTTGTAGTGGGCGGCAACGTCGGCGGTCCGTATCGTATCTTGAATTAACTTACCCAACAGCCTGTGGTGATTATCTTCGAGGGGGATGGGCGTGTTATCCGGACTCAGTAATTCAAAGAAGATGATGCCTGCATGGGCACCAAAGCGGCGGCCTAAATTGAGCTGTCTTGGTGCCATCATCAAAAAACCATAATGATTGAGCATGCCGGTTTCTTGGTCGCGCATCGAAAGGGATTCAATGCGATGGTTCTGGCACAGCAGAGATAATTCCTGCTGCAGCAATATCTGAAACGGTTCGAGCATAGCGGCATTGGCTAGCGGGTCTGCCATATGTGGGTTGAGTACGCACAGGGCGCCAAATTGGCTGCCATCGGGCCAAGCGATTGGGCGCGAGAGAATGTGCTGAATGCCATCAAAATCCCGTGGTAAATCATCCAACATAAAGCTGCCAAGGTTTTGATATAAACCGTCGGGTTGGCTGTTTTGTATCTGTTGAAAAAGTTCGAGTTCTGCGGGGTACAAAGTACCTGCGGTAAATTGTGGTGTTTCAGTGATTGCACTGACAATGATCTCAAATCCGGCGCTGGTCTTTTGGAATATAAAAACCGTGTTAGCGTTGTAATAGCTTTTGATTAGCTCACATTGGTGCATCCAGCGAGTGAGATTCACTTGCTGATTGTCGCTATCAAGTAAACTCAGGTTGGGATTGATGGTCTCGGGCAACATACAAACGCCTAATTAGGGCTAGATATCCATTAAGTTTGGGAAATAAAAGGGGATTTAGCAAATCAAGGCACTAAATAGCACCTTGTTCTAGCTGTGCCTACTAAGCCAACCGAGTATACTGACGGCCTTAAATTGGGCCTAAAGCCAACATTATGCTGTGAGAACACTGTGAAGATAAGATTAGCCTTACCCCAAGATGTTGATTTATTAGCGATGCTAGAGAAAAAACATCTCAATGACGAATTAGCCTCCGCCAATATGGGACTGCAAGGGCAAGCTTTTTCCCACAGTGAGCTGACTGAATTAGTGCAGCATCATTGGGTCGTAGTGGCGCAGGTTGAGCAGCAGATCGTCGGTTATGTGATTGCCGGCCGTTGGGGATTTTTCGAACATTGGCCCATTTACCGCACTTTGTTGAATCGTTTGGGGCAACTCGATTGGGATGGGCCAAAATTAACTAAGACTAACTCTTGCCAATACGGGCCGATTTGGGTGCAGCAAGCCTACCGTGGGCAAGGGATTTTTGAGGCGTTAGTCAGTGAAATTCGTCGCCAAGTTGCTCCGCATTTTAGTTATATGTTGACCTTTATTGCCGAAGATAATGAACGTTCCTTTGCCGCCCACTCGGGAAAAGCGCACATGCAGGTAGTGGATTTTTTTACTGTGTCGGCGCGGGATTACTATTTAATGGCGGCAACGACCCAAGCTTAGTTGTTCGATGATAGACATTAAGGATTCAATCTCTACTGCGTAAATAACCCGAGTTCAGGTTAAATAACGGAGATAAATACATGAAAGTACAATTTGTTGAGTCACTCTTAACGGCCTATGCCGAAGTCAATTTATCGGCTTGGGACAACTTGAGATTGGTCCTATCTGAGTGCGCTCACCATGGGTGTGAAGCGAGGGGATTTGAAGTCGAGTTTGTTTCCGATTCAGGGCAAGCGCAACATTATTGGGTCGAAGTAGGGGATATTTGGCTCGATTGTGGCCGAACCAATGCCTATTCGGCGACGATAACGCGACTGACGGATGCGCAAGTCAGCCGCGCGAATACAAAAAAAGCGCTAGAGTGCGCCATTTTATCCCAAGAGCAGATTGGTCTACTGTGCATGCAAAACGCCCATTTCGATCATTGCTGAGTGTGTTAATTCAGTCTGTTTCTCAATCGCTTTTTTGATCAATACTTCTTCATCAAAAAGATGCGCTGAGGGTCAGTGGTGACTGTGCCTATGATCTCAAACCCTTGTTTTTCATAAAACACAGGTGCTTGAATCGATAAGGTATCCACTTGAGCTACCAGGCAACCCCGTTGTTTCGCCTCAGCTTCAGCAAGCGCCATGAGCTTGCACCCAAGCCCTGTGCCTCTAGTTTGGTCATCAACCCAGACCACATTGATTAAGAAGTTTTTATAGATAGTCCTGCCACCCACACCCCCAATCAACTTGCCCGTTTCATCGCGTGCTATGACAGTCAAAGGCACTGATTTCTCAGGCCCTAATAGCCCAGCATTAAATTGCCTCACGCCGTCTACCAGCGCATCCACAATTGCGTTATTTTCTTCATGAATAACTTCAAATTTCACTTAAATTTCTTCCTTAAAAATATTTTTTTGCTTTCAAATCATATAGCAACTATCAGTAAACTCAATGTTGGACATAAATGTGTTGGAAAGTAGTGTCGGGGGAACTGTCACTTTAGTTGTTAGCAGTTTAGCGTTTGCTGATATCCACTCACACAGGCTTGCCATGGCATTCGCTCGTCAGTCCTTGGATGCTCAACCGCCCCGTCCATGGGGCGGACGGTCGTCTCGCTATCACCATGGTTCACCTTTTTGGCATTAGCGGAACCTGTAGATTGAAAAGATTACGTAACATACTTTTGGACAGAAGTACTTTAAGAATTTCTGGATAGCACTGCTGAAGGATCAAACTTGGTCATTTATTTCTTTAAGTGTTGGCTTATGATGAGCCATGGCATTCACTCACCGACACGCAGCAAGTCCGTCCTTGGATGCTCGACCGCCCCGTCCATGGGGCGGACGGTCGTCTCGCCAATCACCATTGCTCACCTTTTGGGCACTAGTGTAACCAGTCTGTATGAAGGAGATACCCAGCAAGCTTTGGGACAGAAATTGGTTAGAGTCAGAGCTCTTAAAGTGATGAGTCTCATTAGGGCATGTATGGCAAGCGGATATTCGGTAACGCTTGCGTATGGGGATTTTATAAGCACTTTAGCGGGAACCGCCAGCGAATAAAACTCCCGCATTACGCACTTGTTATGTCACATTTATAGGTGTGCTAGTCTTCTCGCATAGCTTTTGCAAGGCCTTCATTGAAATCACTAGAACATTCCGGACAAAAAGACTCTTCGAAATCTGAGCGCCATATTAAGTTTTCTGAGAAGTGGCCGCAAAAACTTGCAGTATTAGCATCAATGTACTGCTTCCACTCCTTCAATTCTTGCAGTTTTTCGTCAATGTCGTTGGCATTATTTTGAAGAGAGAGCAAGTACTGCCTGTATGAATTTAAACTTGAAACATGATCTTCGTAGTTTTCTAGAAACTCATCAGTTTTGAACTCATCGTGACTAGATAGAGCATTTGAAATTTTCTCTTTAAAGTCAGTGTGCTTAATATGTTGTGTATGCTCTTTGTACTGCGCCCAAGAGTCAACAAAACGTATTCGTTCTGAGTGTCTTCCCAGTATAGATAATAACTCTGGTTGCTCTTCTTTCGGACAACAGATTACTTCGATAGCGTCTGTAGTGGCACACTAATTTTGGCCACCTAAATAGAGGTGATATTATTACCTCGTAGATGACTTTAGGTGAACACATGAGATCG
>NZ_VXCT01000109.1:0-3057 GCF_052850535.1 Shewanella sp. 1180_01 | reverse complement strand
CTAATCCGCATAAAAATACCATTTTCAACACTAATCTAGCGTAATTAATTTATTAGTTGTTTTCAACATCGTTATTTTTGGAACTCTCCAGCTAAGTAGTGATAACAAAACAACACGGTTAAGCTTCCGGTTTACAGCATTGCATGCACCATCGCGTAACCTCAGCAATGGAACAATCACAAAACCGCGTACAAGATCACGTTTCGCGTGATTATGTCGGTATTAGTCACTAATTTTAATAAAGAAACTTAGGTTAGAATGGTTTAGCTACTATACTAATTGCGAAGTAACGACTAACCCAAATTATTTACTACATTTAATCATAACTATACGAGTGAAATATTATGTGGAAAAAATTAGAGCCTTACCGCTCATCAATAATCTTGCTATTAGCGCTCATCATCGGTGCGATTTTTGGTCTCGTTATGCCAGAACTTGCTATCAAAGTAAAACCAATCGGTCAAATCTTTCTAAACCTTCTTTTTATGGTGATAGTTCCTTTAGTTTCACTCAGCGTTATGTCTTCTATCGCGAGTATGACGGACCTAAAAAAACTCGGTAAAATTCTTGTCCTTGTCCTCGTTATTTCAATTGCAATGGCCTTCTTCCCAGCACTGGGTATTGTTGGTATTGCACAGATGTTTGATATATCTCAAGGTGTAACTATCGACCTAAACCAAGAGTTTACTGGCGGCAACGGAGGTATGGACTTCGTTAACATGTTCACAACGAATGACTTTGTGGGCCTGTTGTCTAAATCAAACATTCTTGCGCTGATCATCATGTCTGTAATGGCGGGGATTGCAACTAGCCAAGCAGGTGAGAAAGGCAAGAAAATCGCTGAACTTATCGATGCAGCTAACGCCATAGTAATGAATATTGTTGGATTAATAATGAAGCTAGCGCCTGTAGGTCTAGGTGCATTCTTCGCTGCGACAATGGCATCACAAGACAGTTCAATCCTTGTTCCTTTGGGAACAGTTATTGGCCTGTTATGTGGCTACATGCTGCTTTACTATGTTGTAGGAGGGTGTATTTACTCATACATCGGTGGCGGTGTGAACGGTGTCAAACACTTCTGGAAATACGCAGCAGCGCCTTCAATTACGGCACTGGGAACCTGTTCATCACTAGGTACTCTACCAGTAACCATCAAAGCGGCTGAAAATATGGGGATCAGAAAAGATATCTACAATATTTGTATCCCACTGTTTGTAAACCTAAACAAATCTGGTGTAGCCATCACTGCGGCAATCAAAGTGGTCTTCATTTATGCAGTGCTCGGTCTACCATTCACATTTGATATATTCGTAATGACTATGGTTATCGCGGTGCTATCAGCCATCATCATTGGAGGCGTACCTGGCGGGGCTTTCCTAGGTGAAATTTTCATCGTAACCACGTTAGGTCTGCCGCTTGAAGTAATCCCAGTTCTGGTTGTGATTGGCACCGTGTGTGACGCTCCAGCAACGGTCCTAAACGTAGTTCACGACATCAACGCAACTCAAATAGTTGAACGCTTCATGGGAAAAGAAACACAGCAACAGCAACAAGAACAATCCCAACCTGTTGAACAACTAGCATAGGAAATAGAAAAATGACAAGTAAACATATCGAAACAAAGTTAGTTAACGCTGGTCGTAAACCCCGCTTCCTACAAGGTTCTGTTAACCCAGTAATCCAACGCGCTTCTTCATTAGTATTTGAAAGTGTTCAACAGAAACAACACGCAACGGAAAATCGTGCAAAAGGTGAGTTGTTCTATGGCCGTCGTGGCACACTTACTCACTTCGCACTGCAAGATGCTATGTGTGAACTTGAAGGTGGTGCTGGTTGTTACCTATACCCTTGTGGTGCGGCAGCAATTTCAAACGCTATCTTGGCATTCGTAGAGTCTGGCGACCACATTATCATGACAGGCGCCGCTTACGAGCCAACCCAAGATTTCTGTAACGTGGTACTGAAAGGTATTGGCGTTGAAACAACTTACTACTCTCCAACCATCAGCGCTGAAATTGCTGAACTAATACAACCAAACACTAAAGTAGTATTCTTAGAGTCACCAAGTTCTGTGACGATGGAAGTACAAGATATTCCTAGTATTGTAAATGCTGTTCGTACGGTTTCTGAAGACATTATTATTATTATGGATAACACATGGGCTGCTGGTATTCTTTTCCCTGCACTTGAGTATGATATTGACATATCGATTCAAGCGGGGACAAAGTACATCGTTGGTCATTCTGATGCCATGCTTGGTACTGCTGTAAGTAACGAACGTTGTTGGGATCGACTCAGAGAACGTTCTTATCTAATGGGTCAAATGGTGGATGCTGATACGGCTTATGTCGCAATGCGTGGTCTGAGAACAATGGGGATTCGTCTTGCTCAGCACGAGAAATCAAGTATTGAAGTTGCCAAATGGTTGGAACAACGTCCAGAGGTGGCAGTTGTGAACCACCCCGCGCTGCCTAGCTGCAAAGGTCATGAATTTTATATTCGAGATTTCAAAGGGTGTAACGGCCTATTCAGTTTTGTTCTGAACAAAAAGCTGTCTCAAAAAGAGCTAGAGTTGTATTTAGATAACTTTGAACACTTTTCTATGGCTTACTCATGGGGTGGCTACGAATCATTGATTCTAGCTAACCAACCTGAAAGTCTGAATTATATCCGCCCAGCAAACCCAGTGGATTTTGAAGGTACGTTGATTCGCGTTCACATTGGCTTAGAAAATGTGAACGACCTTATCGATGATCTTGAGAAAGGTTTCGACCGTATTTACAAATGATTTCAGCAGCACCACAGATGGGTTTGGTGCTATTTGAGAATAGATAATGAGACTGAAGAATCTTATAAGATTTTTTTGACGTTCATATAAGCACCTAAGGTGCGTTTAAATTAAGCAGAAAACCTTAAGTAATAATAAATGACCAATCTGTTGACCACCGATTGGCGACAAGTAACCGTTAGGAAATAAAAACCGTCTTTATTGGCGGTTTTTAGTAACTAAAGTTTGAAATAAAAACTGCTTTTAGAGCGATCACTCTAAGCCATTTC
>NZ_VXCT01000108.1:0-3103 GCF_052850535.1 Shewanella sp. 1180_01 | reverse complement strand
CCTACATTTCCATTTAAGGATAGTAAGAGTAAGGCATTTAACATAGGTGTGGCTTTATTGCAGCACTAAAGCCCTAGATAACTGATTCAAACCTTGCAAAGTGTCAGATTGTAACAGCTCGGCCGGACTAATGGTCGCTCAATACATATGCCTACTTTTTAGGGTGCAGCAAAATATGACCTTGTTTTACGTCAGCACTATACTGTTGTATTTCGGCTAGGAACAAGCCTGCGGCATTAATTAAATCAACGACACCTATCACCTTATCGGACTCTAAAAACAGTGATACTGGTGCGATCTGCTCACCCGCAAGGGTGAATCCGTTATCGATATGCTCTTGCAGCATGTAAATGGTGTTAGGTAACTTAATCCCATTATCAGCAACATTTAGAAATCGAGCGGGGAGGGCTAACTCTGTTTCAATGCACGTCAATAAGTCAAACAACTGTTTCGCTTTAGTCGCTTGCAAATCATAGCGCTGTGACAATTCATTAAGCTCAATAAGCTTTGACTCTAAGTCACATGACGCAACACGTCCTAGCGCTACCAAGCGCTTTATTTCCTTTTTTGCTTGCTGATAGCGCTTATCTTTTATCATTGGTTTTAGATAGCGAACCAAAATGTCATTACGCTTTGCTTTAGGAGTAAAGCGTTCTGTTTCAGCCACGCTCATATAGAGATGTAAGAGTGCGTTATCAAGAACGTCATTAAAAATATCGTAGGTATCCAAGTGCGTCTTAACGAAGTAGACAAAGAATAAGCTATTTTACTATTTTGAGCCTTTTATGGCTATTTTTAGCTGAACAACCAAAGTGGTGAAATTGACCAATTAAAAGCTGAGAAGGTAAACGCCGCAATTTAGCAGGATTAGCAGCCAAAGTGCTTGCGACGATTCAAGAAGCTCCTAAAATCTACGCAGCACTTGCCACTCAATGATATTATTAAAAAGCCCTTCTTGGGCCTTTGAATTTTCCCCTATGTTAATCACTCTAGGGCAGATTGATTCACGCTTGCCTACGGTCACTACAAACACGGTAATGCGTTCATCTTGTGCGTGGTATACCGGCGTTGTTGCCTAAACATATAATTACCCAAAAAACATGCCATAAACCACATAAACCACTAAGGGAATTGGATATTATCTGCAACCATTTGGCTCAAACTTGCATTCTCTCGTTAGGTTTTACAATGTTGATTTTATATTATGATTTTAGGCAACAACGCCTAATATACCAAGCGATAACCTGATGTGCGCAACTTGATTTTGTAACAGTCAGGGAGATCTCTAAGTTTGTTGGCTTCGATATGAGGATGTTGCAGGATCTCGGCCAGTTTCATTTTTAACGGCTGCCTGCCCTTGCCATTCGCTAGTAGTTAACGTTTAATAACAGCACGTTATTGAACGGTGCTCTCCTGCAGAGGACTTTCACCTCATTAGTTAATGCCCATGCTGGGCGTACACATGGCCTGGCACTGTGCGACGTATTTCCCGTTACGGCTTCGCCTTCACACAAATCCTCGCATGCTGGCGGAGTTATGTACTTCTAGGGAAAATTGAAAATATGAACTACTTTAAATCTCCTTTTTCAGGAGTTACCTTACTTGAACAAGTAACTAATCCAAACATTATTGTTGGTAAGCACAGCTATTATTCTGGTTATTATCATCGGCATAGCTTCGATGATTGCGTTCGGTACCTCAATCCTGACCGAGATGATGTAGACAAGTTGATTCTTGGAAGTTACTGCTCAATTGGCTCAGGGGCAATATTCATGATGGCTGGTAACCAAGGGCATCGACGCGATTGGGTCAGTACTTTTCCGTTTTTCTATCAGGACAATGAAAACTTTGTCGATGCTGAAGACGGCTTTCAGCGTGCAGGTGATACAGTCATAGGAAATGATGTTTGGATTGGCTCTGAGGCTATGATTATGTCTGGCGTAAAAGTAGGTCACGGTGCAATCATCGCAAGTCGTGCGGTAGTGACCAAAGATGTTGCGCCATACGAAGTCGTGGGGTCGAACCCTGCCAAGCATATTAAATTTCGCTTCACAGAGTCACAAATAGCGATGCTACTTGAAATGGAGTGGTGGGATTGGCCAGACTCAAAGCTTAAAGGCGGCATGAAACAACTTTGTTCATCTGATATTGAAGGCCTTTATGATTACTGGCAGTCGGAAGTACACACATCGCATAATAAGTAAATCAAGCGATACTGCTAACATTTGGCTAGGTTTCGATCACCTTTACATTTAATCAACCATTAATTGGCCCTTTATTTGTGCGTCAGTAGGCGTGTACTGTTTAGATTCTGGAGGAAGGAAATGAATCATAAGCGGAGAGATTTATTTTTATATCAGCTTATAAGGAGCATATCATCAGTAATTGCTGCGAGTGATATATATACTGTACACCATCAAAATAATGTCTCGGTCATTGCTCGTATGATTGGACAAGAAATGAGACTAAGTGCATTTGAAGTCGAAGGAATTCGCGTTGCTGGTTTGTTGCATGATATTGGTAAATCAGCCATACCTAATGAGCTGTTATCTAAGTATGGCCATCTCACTGCAGAAGAGTATGCTTTAATCAAAACCCATGCAGCAAGGGCCGATGGATTGTTATTTGGCATTGATTTTCCATGGCCAGTTCGTGAAATGATTTTGCAGCATCATGAAAGAATGGACGGAAGTGGTTACCCAAATGGGTTGATGGGCAATGAAATTTGCTTAGGTGCTAGAATTTTAGCTGTCTCAGACATAACCGATGCAATGATGAACGCTAGACCTTATAGAGGGGCGCTTGGAATAGAAAAAGTCATAAGTGAGTTAGCTGATAATTCACATCTTTATGATCCAGATGTTTGTAAGGCTTTTATGGCTATTGTTGCCGATGGTGGGGAGCGCCTAAAGAATGCGATACACATAATCTATTGATTCATTCTTAGGCTTACTTAAAGACTATCTGGTTGAACGCCGCACTAGCCCAAGAGACGAGCCATTTAACTCATGTGGGATCTACGGTTTTGAAGGTCCCGTAGTAGAATACTAACAGTTGAGCTTCATTATCAATGACAAGCGCCCTGTGTTGATTAATACAGAAC
>NZ_VXCT01000107.1:0-3156 GCF_052850535.1 Shewanella sp. 1180_01 | reverse complement strand
ATTTTTAAGGGCGTGATGGCGGCCCATTAGCTCTGCCTTTTGCAGCGATACTTGCTGTAATTGCAAGGCAAGCTGCTCTGACTCAGCCGCTAATGCGGCCTTATCGGCATTGGATTTGCGCAAGCTATCAGCCAAGTTATCAGCATCGGTTTGCAGCGTTGATTTATCCGCGAGCGCTTGGGTAAGTTGGCTTCTTGTCGTGGCTAATTGGTATTGAGCTAAACAAAGCACTGCCACAAAAAGCGACACAATCAACCATTGAATGGCGATACTAATTTGGGAGGGCGTCATTGCGTTATCCCTCCGGCCATGAGTTCGCTTAGGCAAATGGCTTGCTCTTCTACACGGCGCTTGATGAGGCCATTTAGGCGCACCTTGTTACCGAATAGGTCGGTGCCATACGTCCAGCCATTACAGACGCGCTCACCCGTTTGCTTATTGGTTGAACAGGCTTCGGTTAGCTCTTTGCACGCGCCCACTCTGTCGCCAGCTAACAGCTTTTTACGCAAGGTTGAGCTAGCAAAGTTGCCATATCCTGCCCAGTGCAAAAACGATAAATAGGCGGCGTGCTCGCTGTGGGTGAGCGTTACGGGCGCGGTGAGGCTGAGCAACTGCTTATCTTCCTTGGCGATATCCTTGGCAAAAATCTCCATGCATTGCTGCTCGGTAAAGGTTTGCCAAAGCTTTAAGTCTTTGCTCGTATGGCCACGACAGGCGGTCAGTACACCCACGGCATCGACATAGACGCTCAGGCTATTGCCTTCCCATTTATCGGTAATGGTAGCGCCCGTAATGGCTGCAGAGCTTAAACCTGCGGCGACTAAAATCGCCTTGAGTTTACTGTTCATTAGGCACCGCCATAACTTGTGCCTTGCGTTGCTCGCGGGCTTTTAAAACATGGAGGTGAGTGACGGCATGCCAGCCTTGTTCAAAGTAGCTTTGGCGGGTGAGACTGTTGCTATACAAAGGCACGACGGTAGGTACATTGCCTGATAACTCCGCCTTGATACGGGCATTAAAACCGTCTTTGGCGCACTGGCGATAGACTCGGTTTTGTATGCGTTTGGGCTGCGCATTCGCAATCGGCATACTGTTAACGCCGCTGCGATAGTTGTTGTGGGTGACAAAGGCCATAAAAAAACCGAGACAGTGAACATGGGTTCATTGTCTCGGCTTAAGGGTTTGGAGCGGATTGGAAAGGTTTCGGGATTACTTATAACAGCCTTGACCACCAAAATCACTTACAGGAGTTGTTATTCCTTTAAGGCGATTTAGCTCAGAAGCAACCTCCCACACTTGGCATGAGTGTATGGCTGTATCAGCCTGACCATTGCCGTGTATTCTGAATAGATATACTCCAACAGGCTTAATAAGCTTCTCTTTTACATCCTCCCATTTCATTACTGTGGCGACTTGCGTTATCCAACGACAAGCATAAAAACCAGTGCTTTTATCGCATTTCAGATCAGTCCAAACTTGGCTTGTCTCGAATTTTTTCCCCTCTTGATCTTCAGCAAAGGTTGGATAAAAACTGTTGTCAGACGTCAAATATGTCATTGCAATAATGGAAATATCATCACTTTTAGGGGATTTCAGTGCAGATATAAAAGATGGATTATCTCTTATCATATTAGCTGTGAGCCCAACCTGAGTGCTGCTAATAATATAGTTACCGTTAAAAGTATCTAGTTTAACCTCTACTTTAGAATGAGGCTCATAACCAGCATAGTATTTAGTCATACTTGAGCAGCCTGTAATGAGTAGAGCTACGAGTGACAATGTAAAAGTTTTGAGTTTAGTATTCATTTTACGTCCTTATAAATATCACTATAACCTAATGAATTAGCATTTGTTTTCATCAACATGACAGCTACTTTATCTGTTTGTTATAACATTTAAAACAACCGCCTTTGCTTTCTTGCCACAAATGCCGCGCGCTGTTCGGCCACAATCTCGCTCACTCTTCGCTCGGTTAAACCATAATCACGGCTTAATTGCTCAAGGTTGTTGCCCTTAAACTCGCGCCAAATCTTGATATCGCGCAAGGCTTTTTTAAGACTTTCCCCATTGGGGATATACATATCGCGGCCGCCAAAGTACGCGCTTAAGCTAGTCGCAAGATCCTCACTCACACGATCTGCATTGTCAATATTGTGTTGCTTAAGCGTCACACGCATCACATCACAGAGACTTTGGAGTGTTGAAGGCCAGCGACGAATAAAATCCTCACGCTCATCTGGCTTGAGTGTGGCTAATGTCGCCAATGCTTGCTCAAGTTCAGCGGCACTGGTCGAAAGTAAATCCAGTTGTTCACCTTGTTCATTCAGCATTGGTGCCTCCTTGTTCTGTTGCCTTGGTCTTCTTAGCTTTTGCCTTAAATTGCGCCATCTGTGCATCAAACTTGGCTTTGGTTTCAGCCAAGCTTTCAGGACGGCCATAGCTGGTGATCTCATAGCTTGGCTTTGCGTTTGCAGCGGGCGCAGCCACAGGGGTAATTGAGTGCTGGCTAATGCTTTCAAGCACTTTTTTTAAGTAATTGTGGTTGGTTAGTGGCCTTGCATTACCTTCGGTTCTGGCTGCGCGAAGCTTGATCACCGTCTCTTCTAACGCCGCACGTAACCAGTCTCGGTTTGAGGTTAGCGCCAGTGTGTCGTTCACCAGTGTGAGCGCACGGTTAAAACTCAAGTCGCTTTTTACGGGGCGGAATAAGCCGATGTAGTTCATTAGAATCCGCCCAGTGGCACCGTCCATCGGTGCAAGTGTGGCGAGCAGCTCGCGCGCCGCATCGTCATTCACTAAGGCATCTAAGTGGATATTACTGTGGCATACAGGGCAACGGCAGAGTTTCATAGGTGGCCCTCATACTGGGCAACAATCACTTCATAACTTGCAGGGCGAGTGCCGTTTTCATTCATTTTTAAACGCTCACCACGGGCAATAATGCGCTCGATAAGTACGCGCTTATGCCAGTTTTTCAGACTTTCAAGTACCTTGTAGGCTTGCGGTTCTGTCATCCATGGGGTGGCATCAACGCCCTCATTTTTACTGCGTAGCGTCATGCGACGCACATAGGCATCAAGCGCCGATTCACTGTTATCCTGGATAACTAAGTGGTGGCCCATGGTGATCCAAATGGCACGTATTTTATCTATGCTT
>NZ_VXCT01000106.1:0-3203 GCF_052850535.1 Shewanella sp. 1180_01 | reverse complement strand
CGATGAACCCGAGCAGAGAATGAACATTAAGGCGTTGCGGTTAGGACTGTATCGCTGGGGCCGGTATTGGGTGCACCAAGAATTGGGCAAGGGGTTTTCGAACCGCAGCGCCTGCGACCGTTTAGGCGAAGCGCTGGGCGGCGGCAACTTAAAGCACGAACTCAACGTGCCTGCCCACGTCGCCCATTTTGACCACCTCGTTGAGCAGTTATCCATTAACTGCAAACGCGCCATTCGAGCCCATTATCTGTGCAAAGAGCAGTGGGCCTTAATGGGATTTGACAGCAAAAAGTCTTACATCTTCTGGCTAAGAAAAGCCGAAATGGCACTACTGGATAGGATGAATTAGAAGGAACGCCCTCTTACGAGGGCTGGCGGGTTAGACGGTTGTCCACCAAGACTGCTAACCCGTTGATTGGATTTTATCAAAGGTTCGGCTCGTTACCTATGCAAAATAATTCGCGATTAAATGATGCGCTGAGCTTAGGTGTGAGCTCTATATTGATCATAATGAAACTAGGCTTTTACAAATGATTGTTTTGTGGATTTATCGTTCTGGTGCTCTTGCCGCAATACGCCTTTATGCATTTGTTTGGGCAAAACGCCAGTTACCCCCAAGTGTTTTACGGGGCAATCCAAACACTCTGTAAGTTAAGTGTTAGTTTATCTGAATTAGTAATACGACTAGAGGCAATCGAGATTGCTTTATTACTTAGAATTTATAACTTATCTAATGGACTCGTTGTCCCTGCGTAATGTTGGCCAAGCACATGGGTGTAGATTTGCGTTGTACTAACGTCATTATGGCCAAGTAGCTCCTGAACACTTCTGATATCACTGCCCGATTGAAGTAGATGGGTTGCAAAGCTATGTCTAAATGTATGACAGGTAACACGCTTAGTTATTTTGATGTTACGCACCGCATTGCCGAGCGCTTTACGAATAACACTCTGATGAAGATGATGCCTGCAAAGCGTTCCTGTATAAGGATTAATGCAGGTTGTGGTTGAAGGGAAAATGAACATCCATCCGTGTTGCTTAAAGGCATTTGGATACTTACGCTCTAACGCATTGGGTAGGGAAGGACCGATCCCTTGTTGGTTGTCACGGTGTTGAATCTCCATTGCCTTATTAATATATGCTGCGAGTTTAATGGCACATTTATGGCTGAGGATTGTTTGTCTATCTTTATGACCTTTACCATCCCTCACAGTCAACGAAGCTTGTTCAATATCAATATCTTGGATACGTAACCTGAGGCATTCTGAAACTCTCAGTCCACTACCATAGAGTAGTTCTATTATTAGCCTATCGCGGCCATCAAGCTCATTTAGTATTAGTGAGATTTCTGAAGGGGATAACACAGTAGGTAAATAACGCTGTTTTGTGGCATAGCAAAAACCTAAGTTTCCAAGCTCATGATGCAAATGCTTCTGGTACAAATAGGCTAACGCGTTCAGTGCAATTTTTTGAGTGTTGATAGCCACATTCCGTTGATTGGCAAGGAAGGTTAAGAATTGTGCGACCTCCTCTGTTCCCATCGTTTCAGGATGACGCTTGTGGTGAAAGTTAATGAACGCCTTTATCCAATACAGGTAGGATTTTTCTGTTCTGATACTGTAACCACGCATGCGCATTTCTTCTTGAACACCGCTTAAAAAAGGGCTTTTTATACTCATGATAGCAATCCTTGCTTTTACTGTTTATATATACAGTATTATTTAGAAATCGCTTAAATCAAGGAAGAGTGTAAATTTTTTTGCGCGTTTTCACTTATGAATCCCCATGCATTTTATTAATTATCAATGGCTTATCCTTTTACGGTTCGAGTTAATAGGTTTGGGAAACGCGCATGCGCGTTTTTCCAGATGGTGTATTTGAAAAAAAGCTGATAAGTTCCTTTTATTACAAGTAATTAACAGTGCGCGTTTTTACTGGTCTAATGAGGTAAATGCGCATGCGCACTAATAAAATGTTATGTTTTTTGAGGAAATATGGATATACGAAAGGTTACCACAGCAGAGGTTTTACCCATTAGGCATCTTGTTTTATGGCCTAATAAATCGCCTTCATTCTGCGAAGTCGAAGGGGATGACTCTGCTACTCACTATGGCGCATTTATTGGTGGGAAACTGGTTTGTGTGGCATCCGTTTATAACAATGGTCATGAAGCTAGGCTCAGAAAATTTGCTACTCTGTCTGAATACCAAGGGCAAGGAATTGGTACTAAGGTCATCGAGAAGCTGGTGCGTGATTTGAAGCGAGAAAATGTGAGCTATTTCTGGTGTGACGCACGAACTTCAGCACTGTCTTTCTATCAGAAGTTTGGGTTGTGTGTTGAAGGTGAAGAGTTTTACAAATCAAATGTAGCGTACTTCAAAATGTCTGTTTCGTGGGTGTAAGAACCACAAACATAACAATAAATTTAAGAGTGATTCACAACGCTTGGCGCCGTCACTTCAAGTCAGTTTAGTGTTTATGGCACAATGGTTTAGGTAAGGTGGTAGCGTTGTTCACACCTTAATTTGGCGTTAGGTTTTTTCGGTAAATATCCTTGTGTCAAAGTCGCAAATGAATAATGCTCGTTTCTAACTCAATTCTGAGTTATTTTTGCTTGCTTTGTCCGATAGCGAATGAGTCTAGGTTTAATGTCTTTCTTCGCTATTGTGTACGGTGGAATGTGCATGAACAGGAGTTCGGGAGTTTATAGAATGACTTATCAACAATTAGATGCCATCGCTGATTCATATGTGCCTCTGCTAGGTATTTTGTCGTTACTTTGGTTTGTAAGAAAGGGGTTTAGTTCAGGTGTAAGAAGTGCCTGTATCGATGTAGTAACAACGTTTTTTGGTGCGCTTTACATTTATACATTAATGTTTGCAGATAAGTACCTTGGCGCTTTTGCGTCCATTGAACTTGATTATAGCACTCACACTGCCTTGGCATTGGTTTTTGTAGTAACCCTATGTTTTATAGGAAAAACGGTAAGGTCTATAACGATAATATCAATGTTATCGTATTGTTTGTTGATGCTATATCAAGGCTATCATACGGTAGCAGATATAATGTTAACGGGCTTGTTGGTCTTGCCTGTGCTGGTATGGTTAAAGTGTTTACCACGTAGTAAAAACAAACCTAACAAATAAGGATAGGCCGCGCGTAGCCGCGACCTTATCCCAAGTGTTGAACAAGCCCGATGCTGG
>NZ_VXCT01000105.1:0-3241 GCF_052850535.1 Shewanella sp. 1180_01 | reverse complement strand
TATAGACGAAGCGGCGTTCCACGAGCGCTTGGCCGAAGTGCTAAAAGCGGCATTGGCACTAACCATGTGGGGCGCGAAGGTACGCTTGATCTCCACCCATAATGGCATTGATAACCAGTTCAATGAGCTGATTAATGATTCCCGTGCGGGTAAAAAAGATTACTCCATTCACCGCGTCACCTTAGATGATGCCTGTAATGAGGGGCTGTATAAGCGTATTTGCCAAGTGCGCGGCATCGAATGGAGCCAAGCGGCCGAGGATGACTGGAAAGCTAAATTACTCAAAGCCACTGCCACCGAAGAGGACGCACTAGAAGAATACTTCTGCGTGCCTAAATCGGGCGGTGGTGCCTATCTTAACCGCGCGTTAATCGAAGCCCGCATGGCCAGCGTGACAGATAGCGGCCCCGTTGTTCGCCTTAAAAAAGACGACGCTTTTGGACAATGGCCAGAGGGTTTACGGGCAGCGGAGATCCTTAAGTGGTGTGAGGATGAACTCAAGCTGGTTCTCGATAGCTTAGACCCTGCACGCCCCCATTGCTTTGGTGAAGACTTTGCCCGTAGTGGTGACTTAACTGTGATTGACGTGGGGGAAATCGCTCAAGATCTTCACATCAAAACCAAGTTACAGGTCGAGCTTAAAAACATTCCCTTTCGCCAGCAAGAGCAGATCCTGTTTTACATTGTGGACCGCTTACCACGGCTGAGGGGCGGCGCGATGGATGCGCGCGGGAATGGCCAAGCGTTAGCGGAATACGCCCAGGATAAATACGGCAGTGAAGTGATCGCCTGTGTGATGCTATCTGAGTCCTTTTACCGCGAGCAAATGCCACGTTTTAAAAGTCACTTTGAAGATGGGCTTATCACTATTCCACGGGACGATGACACCAGTACTGATCTGCGGGCCTTGAGCATTAACCGTCGAGGTACACCATGCCTTGGCGATGTGCGAACAGGTCAAGAAAAAGAACGCCACGGTGATGCCGCAATCAGCCTGTTCTTGATGGTATACGCCTCCACCTTAGACGGTGCCCCCATAGAGTTCACCCCCATTCCTAGGAGTGATCACCGTAATCCGAATGCCGCAGCAAGTGCCCATGAGGATGATGATCATCAAACGCAGCGAGGTTGCTGGTAATGCAAGAAAAAACAACTGAATCACGTATTTTGGACGCCAGTGGTCGGCCGTTTAAGCAGCGTGAAGCCAAAGTACTGCAGACCGACGATGTGCGTTTAATTGGCTTGCAACGTACCTTTAGCCAGCACCCGAGTAGTGGCTTAACGCCCGCCAGTGCAGCCAATATTTTGCAGGCCGCCGAGCAAGGCGATCTCATTGCTCAATGTGAACTGGCCGAAGATATCGAAGAGAAAGACGGCCACCTATATGCCGAGTTAGACAAACGCAAACGGGCGCTGATCGGCGTGGACTATTACTTAGTGCCACCCCGTAACCCGACGCCACAGGAAAAGGCCGACACTGAATATCTGCAAGAAATGCTCGAAGAAGGTAACTGGATAAAGACGCTCATTAAGTCAATGAGTGATGCCATTCTCAAGGGCTTTAGCATGCACGAGTTGGCCTGGGCGCGAGAGCTAGGCGAATGGTTTATTGAAGTGCCAGAGTATCGCGATCCGTCTTGGTTTATGACTCACCCTGAGCGGCGCAACGAACTGCGCCTGCGTGATGCCACGGTTAATGGCGCTGACCTGTGGCCCTTTGGTTGGATCAAACATATTCACCCAGCCAAGTCGGGCTATGTCAGCCGCAGTGGTTTAGTGCGTCAGTTAATCTGGCCGTTCATTTTTAAAAACTACAGTGTGCGCGACTTAGCCGAGTTCCTTGAGATCTACGGTTTGCCGCTGCGTATTGGTCAGTATCCTGCGGGTGCCAACGATGAGGAAAAGCGCGCCCTGTTAAATGCAGTGATGAGCATTGGCCATAACGCGGGTGGCATTATGCCCAAGGGCATGGTGATGGATTTTGAGAGTGCAGCCACAGGTCAAGCTGATCCCTTTGATTTGATGATTAGCTGGGCTGAAAAGACCATGAGCAAGGTGATTTTAGGCGGCACCTTGACCAGCCAAGCCGATGGCAAAAGCTCCACCAATGCATTGGGTAATGTGCATAACGAAGTGCGCCAAGAGCTGCGTGATGCTGACCTTAGCCTGATTGCCGAAACCTTAACCCGCGATTTAGTGGCCCCTTTGTATGCGCTCAACTGCAAGAGTTATCAAAGCCATCGCCGTCATCCACGTTTAGTCTTTGATACCACTGAGGCCGAAGATTTACGTGCCTTGGCTTATCCGCTTCGGGCGTTCGTCAGCATGGGCATGCAGATCCCACAAAACTGGCTGCATGAAAAGACCCGTATCCCTAAGCCCGCTAATGGCGAAGCCGTGCTGGTGATCCAGCAAGAAGACCCCAATGCCAGCGCTGCTAGCCAGACGGCATTGGCGGCTTTAGCCGCTCAACCGTCTAGTGCTCCGTTGAGTGAACCGAGCCAAACCGCCTTAGATAAAGCCTTGGATGCACTCACTCAAGGGCAAATGAGCGAAGCCTATATGGCGATGGTAGAGCCATTACTGGCACAACTGCAGAGCGAGCCGGAGCAGCTGCGGGCGCAACTGGAAAAGGACTATCCCGCCATGGATACCGAGCAGCTTACCGAAAT
The DNA here is from genome assembly GCF_052850535.1 of Shewanella sp. 1180_01. Taxonomy (NCBI): domain Bacteria; kingdom Pseudomonadati; phylum Pseudomonadota; class Gammaproteobacteria; order Alteromonadales; family Shewanellaceae; genus Shewanella; species Shewanella sp. 1180_01. The sequence goes on along the minus strand of NZ_VXCT01000105.1, from coordinate 569 downwards.
GCTCGCGCGGTTAATGTTTGTGGCCGAACTATGGGGCATCGCCAATGCCTAAAACCGTTGATTTAAGCATTGCCATTAACCAAGCCCCCGCCGATGCGGTGGCCTATTTTCGTGCCAAAGGCTTTGCCATCAGTGACGATTGGCAAGACGTGTGGACTCGCGCCCACGCCCGAGCCTTTACTGTGGCCAAGGCGGCACAGATGGATGTGCTCACGGCGATCCGTAATGAAGTGGATGCAGCCCTAAGCCAAGGGTTAACCGCTAAGCAGTTTCAGGCCAACCTTAAACCTCAACTCGAAAAGCTCGGATGGTGGGGTAAAAAGGAAGTCGATGGCCGCGAGGTACAGCTGGGGAGTCCCTACCGCTTAAACACTATCTATCGTCAAAACCTGCAAACCGCTTACATGGCTGGGCGCTATCGGCGCATGTTATCGCGCACTAAAACCCACCCCTATTGGCAGTATGTGGCGATAGATGACGGCCAAACACGCCCAGCCCATGCGCGGCTTAGGGGTAAAGTGTTTCGCTTTGACGATCCAATATGGGACGTCATCTATCCTCCCAATGGC
>NZ_VXCT01000104.1:0-3311 GCF_052850535.1 Shewanella sp. 1180_01 | reverse complement strand
CATAAACTAAAAAAGCCATCGATTAAGATGGCTTTTTGTCTTAGTAAAACACGATATTGTCGTTTTGCAAAAACCGTTTACGGCTTACAAAAATAATCCACAGCGCGTTTAACTAACTCTATGCCCGTTTTATCGCAAGGCGGTAACTCGGCATCACTGATATTGATAGGCGTCACGCGATCGCCCCATTGCAGCAAGAGTGCGGCAGAGGTTAAGCCGGCACCAAAGGCACAAGAGAGTATGGTTTGATTCGGCTTAATCACGCCTTGCTCTAACGCATCACAAATCGCAATTGGAATGGTTGCTGCCGAGGTATTGCCATAATTGGCAATGTTAACGAAGGCTTTTTCTTTCGGAATTTTCATCCGACTGACTAAGGTATCGATAATGCGCTCGTTGGCTTGATGCGGGATAACTAGATCCACTTCATCTTTATCAACGCCACATTTTTCAAGCACTTTAGTGCTTAACTTGTTCATGCCGTTAATCGCGCGTTTGAAGATTTCTTGGCCATCGAATTCAATAAAGAAATCCAATGACTCGGCAGAGAATCTGTCCATCGCCGTACCAAAGCCAGCTTTAAGAATGTCACGACCTTCAGGATCGTTATTCAGCTCATAACCGAGCACGCCACCGGCAACATCTGTTGCTTCAACGACAACGGCACCTGCGCCATCACCGAATAACACGGCAGTTTCGCGGCGTGACCAATCTAAATAGAAAGAGAGACGCTCGGCACCAATCACCAATACTTTCTTGCTCTGACCACTCTTGATTTGTGAGCTGGCTAAACCTAAGCCATATAAGAAGCCACTGCAGGCTGCATTGATGTCGAACGCGGCACAACTGGCGCCAATATTAGCTTGTACAGTTGATGCGATATTCGGGATCAAAGTGTCTGGGCTGGCGCTGGCCAGAATGATCATGTCGATTTCACTGCCATCGATACCCGCAGCTGCGAGCGCGCGTTGTGCTGCAACTGAAGCGAGTTCAGAGGTGTTAACATGACTGATATGGCGCTGGCTGATGCCGGTGCGAGATTTAATCCATTCATCGGATGTCTCGATAAAGGTCGCAAGATCATCGTTGGTCAGAGTGGCTGGTGGAACACATTTGCCCCAACCTGTGATAGTGGCGTACTGCATGGTGGTTTCTCTCAAATAAAAAAGGCAGAACCTGAGCGCTGCCTTGAATCGACAACAAAGCTTATCGGCAACTCTAATGGCCGTCCGTGATCTAGACCACCTGTTTGGCGACGAGATCTCGAATTGTCATTGCGGCATGCAGAATATGATGGCGCAGTAGCGCCGTCGCTTTTTCTGTTTCTCTCAGTTTGCAGTGGTTGAGCAAAGCTCTGTGCTCATGCTCTGCAGCAGGAATCCCCCCCGCGAGCAATAACTGCAAACGAATGTATCTATCACAATTAGTATTGAGGCCGTGAACAACCTCAAGGGTGTGTGGGCGATTAGCCGCCTGATATAAGCAAGTGTGAAATTGCGTATTCAACTCGCTCCAACTGGCAACGGCATCTTCATGTTTGAAGGCCGACTCCAATTGTTCGAGTACACGTTCTGCTTTTTCTAAATCAGCTTCTTGAAGCAGTGGGATCGCCTTAGCGAGCAGATCGGTTTCGATCATGGCACGTAATTCAAAAAGTTCGGTGACTTGCTCGACGGATAACACGGTCGCCGTTGCACCTTTATGGGGCTCAAACTTAACGAGTCCTTCGGCTTCGAGTTGCAATAAGGCTTCTCTCACCGGAATGCGGCTGACATTTAACGCTTCAGCCAACGCACTTTGTCTGAGTGGTTCTCCTGCGGCTATGTCACCTGAAAGAATTCTCTCTCTGAGCACTTCAACAACTAACTGGGTGCGGGTTTTGTGGACTATAGGCGTAGTTCGACTCATTATTTCCGTCTATTTCGGGTATTTTCTCGTTATCTGCCCAAGATTACCGTTAAAAACACCACAAATAAAGGGGAATGCTTGATTGAGTGGTGCATCTTAGGGATTAACAATGCCCAAACGGCGAGGGTTTTGATGGTTTTAGCTCTCTCAATTATGCGCCTTTCTTGGAAACAATCTTTAATGCGACAGCCATCATTTTCCTAAGTGCGCTGTTTATCTACTGCAATGAAGTACTTCGACTAGTCGGTTGAGTCTGGTACAACTGTTAAATATGTTGCCCAAGGACTTTGATTTAACAGGATAAGATTTTTCATACATTGAGACTCTCGGGGCAAGGTGTTATCCGCATCTAGCGATAAGTATCACTAACGCTCAATTTAGCGCTAAAAGCACAACTTCGCGGTGCAATTTCTGATAATGAATGGAATAATAGCGCGATAACGCCTTAGGCGATTTTGGAGTATTACAGTGAGTCGAGCAGTATTTTTAGACCGTGATGGCGTGATTAACAAAGATCATGGTTATGTCCACTTAGTGGATGACTTCGAATATATCGAAGGTGTGTTTGAATCTTGCCTCTCTTTGAAGGAAATGGGCTACAAGTTAGTTGTCGTCACTAATCAATCTGGTATTGCCCGTGGTATGTATACAGAAGATCAATTCCACAGCTTAACGGAGTGGATGGATTGGAACTTTGCCGACAAAGGCGTTGAACTCGACGGTATCTACTATTGCCCGCACCATGCTGAAAATGGCATAGGGGAATATAAGGCCGACTGTGATTGCCGTAAACCTAAGCCGGGTATGCTCAATGATGCGGCGCAATTCTTGAACATCGACTTAGTGCACTCAGTCATGGTTGGCGACAAAGCCGAAGATATGCAGGCAGCGAAAGCGGCGGGCGTGACCACTCGCATATTAGTGCGCAGTGGTAAGGTTATTGCTGATGACAGCGATGCGACTGTGGTACTGGGCAGTATTGCCGATGTGCCAGCTTACTTAAAAAGCCTGGGCTAGTCGCTGCACTACTACTTATAAGCAGATAAACATTTGCTGATAAGTTCATCTCAAGCAGCAACTATCACAGTAACCAGTAGCGCGAGTTGCCGCTCTTGTTGGATGAGAGTTTGCGTTAAAAGCGATCCAACATTGAATAAAGAGCTAACCAATAGGTTGGCTCTTGTCATTTCTAGCGCTGGGTTTACCTCATCTTTCCCCATAACTCAGCACAAATTCGATAATATTGGCGTTAAAACACACTTTTAGTTTAAAAAGTGTGCGCTTGAGTCGTTTTTCGTAATTATTCGCGCCAAAGGGGTTGCGGTAAAATCTGACATCCCTATAATGCGCATCCACTGACCCAGCGGGGTCAACGGTTAAACGCTGAATAAGCTGCTAACCAT
>NZ_VXCT01000103.1:0-4016 GCF_052850535.1 Shewanella sp. 1180_01 | reverse complement strand
CAATTTAACAAAAAAGCCCACATTGATGTGGGCTTTTTTAATCGGTAACAAACTATACTTAAACAGAAATATTGGCGAGTTCGTTGCGCTATAGAACCCAGCGTTACAGAATACGGCGCAGTAAAAAATCGGCTTTAAGGCGACGAATTCGGGTCATGATCTTCTTCACTGGTGCAGGATAACTCTGCAAGGTATCCACTTGGCTGTAGTGATATAACCGCTGCGTGTGCTCAAGAATATGCGCCTGCTCGGCTTCAAACTGGGCTTTCCAGCAGCCAATTTCATCTTGGATCAACAAACCATTCTCAAGATCCAGCGCCCAAGCTCTTGGATTCAGGTTCGAGCCTGTGATCAAATGCTTACTGCCGTCGGCACTGATGCCCTTAAGGTGATAACTGTTGATGCCGTGTTTCCACAGGTGGATATTCAGCTGACCATTATCAATCGCCCACTGTTGGCGTTTAGCAAACTTACGCAATGATTGCTCATACATATAGGGCAAGGCACCTATGGTGGAGAAATCCTGCTCAGGCGGAATATAAAAATCGTTAGCCGTCTTGTCGCCCACTACGATGTCAATGCGTTTGCCATTGCGCAAATGCTTAGCTAAGGCGCGCACTAAAATATACGGCGGATTAAAATAGGGCGTGCAGATAAACAGCGAGTCTTTTGACTCTTCCACCAAGGCGACAACTACTTTATTGAGCAAGTTTTTCTTGCGGCCTAGCCCAAGTAACGGCGTGATGCGGTTGCCATCACGGGTTTCCTTAAACTGATATTCAGCGTCAGACAATCTCAGCTTAAAGCTGCGCATGTCCGTCTTAGGCGGCAGTACTTCTTGTTCAGCGTCTTGGGTTAACGAACACACTGCAGGATCAGCAATGATGTTTTTCTGGATCATCGCGCGCATACTGCGGGCTAATTCGGCCGACTCAATCAAGTGATAACGGTCGAAACGGTACTTATCATTTTGTTGTAAATAGATATTATTGAGACTGGCACCGCTATAGATCACCGCATCATCGATAATAAAGCCCTTAAGATGCAGTACGCCCATAAATTCACGGGACTTAACGGGGACACCTAAGATATCGATGGGATGTTCGGCTTCAGCCATCACTCTGCGGTACATCAAATAGTTACCGCTATCGCCTTTATGGCCAATCAAGCCGCGTCTTGCGCGGTGAAAGTCCACTAATACTTTGACATCAAGCGCTGGATTTGCCGCTTTGGCATCCATTAACGCTTGTAATACTTCACGGCCAGCTTCGTCATCTTCTAAATACAGCGCCGCAATATAAATACTGTGCTTGGCGCTCGCGATACGAGCGAGTAATTCTGCCTTGAAACGGCATGGCGTGAGCAACCACGTTAAAGCCTCGGGTTGAACGGCTATTCCACCAAGCTTATCTAGCAAGGCATCCTCCTTTAATCATGCTGACCACCCCGATAGGAAGCACTGGGGTTCAATGATAAAAACATCACAGCAATATGTGTTAACTCTGGATAGGCCTCTGTCACTGCCTGCCTGATCGTTTGTTCTACTTTAAGATGGATATCAGGGTCCTTAGGGAACCAGAGTAACTCAACTTGGACGAAGCGTTGATCAATTTTTCCATTTCGAAAACTGATGCTTGGGATCCAATCTAACGTGAAACTCTCTGTATTACCTTTACATATATCCGCCAATGACTGCAGTAATGTTTGGCTGAACGCTGCAACGACCGCTTGTGGTAAGCCGCGCATACTAATATGTGGCATGGTTTAGTTGTTACCTAAGAACCTAAAATCGTAAGGGGTAGAAATTACCGACTTCACCTCGTCTCGGCAAGACTTTTCTCCCAAAAGCCTCCTGAAACCTCGCGGTTTTGCTGGTAATTTGACCTCACGCGATGTAATCCCGCCGTAGCGCCACTATTTAGCTAAAAATCACATCTTTTAGGCTAGGATTACAACCACATTTAAGGGCTGTTTTTTCGGCACACATATCATGTTAAGGGCAATGTAAAAATGTGAATATTAACGGTTCTATATTAATCGGACTGTTCCTGAATTGAGTGATGTTTAACGCGACAAGCCCATACAAACCATCGCAGGTTTTACTGAAGATCCGCTAAAATGTCGGCCAAATCACAAAATAATCTTCAAACCTATTTCGTTTACCCCGAACCCAGTGATTTAGCGTAAACTAAAACGCCTATTTGCGATTAAACCAACACGATAAAAGACGAAGACCATGAACAAAAAAATTTTGCTGACGTTAGCGCTGACACTGCTGTTTGCCTGGGGTATTTTCCATTTTAAAGCTCAGTTGGGATTACTGATCCTGCCACTGTTTATCGGACTGGTATTGTTTGTTACCCTACGTTTATATCGCTTGATGGAAAAGGATGACGGCAGCAGTGAGGATTAACCCCACATTGCATCGAACTTAACCAGAAGGCCCATGGTGTTCTTAATAAAAATGGCCAATCGCTAACATGGAAACGTTACTGAAAACCACTCTGTATGCCAGCCTACTCCTAGCGGCGAGCCACAATATCGCCCGCGCTGAGCAAATCGACGCAGGAACGATAGAGACTCGAACCACTTCGCTTAGCCAAGCGGTCAGCAAAATCAGCCCTCGTCACTCGCAAATTGCACTGCTGGCAATGGACATGTCGTGCAATCAAGTGATCTTTAGCCAACAGGCTGAAACGCTGTTTATTCCCGCCAGCACGCAAAAGCTACTCACTGCTGTGAGTGCCATGGCTCAGCTTGGACCTGATTTTCGTTATGTCACTGAATTATGGACGGACGCACCAATACGCAAGGGCCATATCGCCGGTAGCGCTTATCTGCGTTTTAGTGGCGATCCGACGCTCACTCAAGCCGATCTCAAGGCCATTTTTGCCAGTCTCGTGAAACAAGGCATTAATCGTATTGATGGACATCTGTATTTGCTCGGCGATAAACAAGAGCAAATGCAAGCCCCTGGTTGGGTGTGGGATGACTTAGGCATTTGTTTTGCCGCGCCTGTGTCGAGTTACATTATCAATCAGAACTGCGTTTATGGTCAGTTCAACCCCAGCACGGCCAATAAGCCTTCACAGGTGAGCCTGCGCACGGGGAGTTATGGGGTAAAAGTCAGCAGCGATGCGGTATTTGATCCCAAGGCGAGTCGTGAATTTTGCCAGCTTGATTTGGTGCGACTAGGCCAAAACAACTATCATCTGCGTGGCTGTTATCCGGGCGGTGAAGCGATTGGACTGGCGATTGCGGTCAGCGATCCGTTCAAATTTGCCCAAGATAACCTCACCTCGCTGCTCAAAGGTGAGATGTCACTGGCGGGTAAAGTTAAGCTCGGCACTAGCTTGCCCAAAAAGGCGAAACTGATTGCCAGCCATAGCTCGGCGCCACTGCCTGAACTGCTCGATACTATGCTGCTCAAGTCGGATAATTTGATTGCTGATAGCCTGTTTAAACAGCTTGGCAAAAGTTATTTCAATGCCCAAGGTAGCTTTACTAATGGCGCGGCAGCCATGCAGCGGATTTTAACGGAGTTAGGCGTCGATCTGAGTAACGCTAACATTGTCGATGGTTCTGGCCTGTCACGCTATAACTTGCTCAATGCACAGCAGTTAGCGGCGGTATTGGCACTCATCCATAAGGACAGTCGCTTTAGCCCGTTAATGACCAGTCTGCCGCAAGCAGGAATAAGCGGCACCTTAAGGTATCGCATGGGTTACAACAAGCCGCCGCTGAAGCAGCAAATTTTTGCTAAAACAGGCTCGATGCAAGGCGTGTCTAACTTAGCGGGCTTTATCCGTTTGCCTGAGCACAGTGACACCCTGTTTGTGGTGCTTGAGAATGGCATGAGTCCCGAGCTTAAACATCAGCATAAACCATCGTTTAATGCCGAGTTTCTCAAGCAATTGATTTCAGTGCTGCAAGTGCCATCCCCCACCACAGCAGCGCTTAGTAACGCAGCTCACTCGGTCCAAGATTTAATACTGCCAAATAGAAATAGCATGATA
>NZ_VXCT01000102.1:0-4243 GCF_052850535.1 Shewanella sp. 1180_01 | reverse complement strand
GAACCAAGGAGCAATTAATGACCTTGCCTCTGAAGCATTAAGTTCTCGCTGAGCGATCACATCTTTATACTGATTGGTCAATAAGCCCTACTTTCTGATTTCAGATACTGACTGCAACTCAATGGAGCAACATAAAGCCAAAAGCAGCACTTTCACCACATACCGATAACTGATGACGGACAAACGTTGTTGATCAAATCCAAGTTATAGATACCAAGATGTTACGCGAATATTAACAACCCAAAGTGCTCAATAACATGGGTTATTGAGCACTCCACATACCCAAATTAAGATTTGAGCATTGTTTCAGTTGCAATATATCCCCACATAGTAGCAGTCATAAGGCTTGTTCCGTTGATCGTAACGGGATAATCTACCCCATATCGTCCCCCTGAAACATTACCAGCAGCATACAAACCAGGAATAGGCTCATGCTCTTTATCAATAACTTGAATTTTATTATTGACAAGCAAACCACCCGTTACCGCTAATAAAGCAGGTCCATGCTTCGTAGCGTAAAATGGCCCTTCTTTGATGCTATTCATCATTTTAATGTTTTTACCATAATCACTATCGACACCAGAGTCAGTCAGTTGGTTATAGCGCTTAATCGTTGCTAAAAAGCTCTTTTTATCGACATCAATTAAATCAGCAAGTTGCTCTAATGTTTCCGCCTTAAAAGCGATACCAGACTCAATACCTTTTTCTAGGTTATGTACATCTAGATCTGGAGTCCACTCTTCCTCTATTGTTCTTTCCATCCCGTCCCAAAATTGCCCGCCTCCCTCAGGAATTGATTTCGCCAATTGTTCTTTCCAATTTTTATCGAAAATAGTATAGGCAAAATCCTTATTTCCAGGTTGAGTTAATATCTTAACTGATTTTGCTTGGAGCCAAGTATCTTCGTTCATAAAACGTTTACCTTGACTGTTAACATGTATGAAGCCAAATTGCTGCCAACTATACGCTAAAGGATGTAACATTGTAGGCCAATCACCTATTTCAGGTTGAGCACCAACCCATAGACCCATTTTATGTCCATCGCCTGTATTTAATGGCTTTGGTGGATAAATAACCTTCTTTGGTAGTAATCCTATAGGCGCAAAACACTCGAGCATTTCTCGATCATGTGCAATATCTCCTGTTGCTAAAAGAACGCCCTTACTACCAAGATACTTAACATACCCCTCTTTTGACTTAGCGATACAACCAATTACACGACCATCTTTTTGAAGCAGTTGTTCAACGTGGTTTTCAAAATAAAAATCTACATTTTTTGACTCTTCACATTCCATTTTAAGCATCCATCCTGGAGTGTGATTGATTCCTTGCCCTGGGAAAAAGTCATATTTAAAAATATGTGTGCCAGCATGTTCGAAATGATTTTTGCCAGTATATTGCCCATTATATAAATAAACAGGACACCCATAAGATTCGGCCTTATTAATAAGCCAGTTTATAACTTCAGGACTCCTATCAGCGTATAACCTGACTAATTCTTCTTGAGGACGATCTCCGCAAGTTTTAAGCCAATCAACAACGACTTTCTCTTTGTCGCACTTTACACCATGCTTTTGCATCAGTTTTGAGTCTGTAGCACCAAACATTAACCCACAAATACGAACACCGGTATGCTTTTCTACGACCGAAACACTTCCTCCCATTTCACTGGCATGGGCTGAGGCCGATAATCCAGCAATCCCAGCACCAATAACAACAATATCAGAGTTAACTGTCTTCACAATTTTAGATTCAGGAATTGGATCCGGTACATTTTCCCAACTCCACTTTTTAGCATCTTTTTCAGCTTTTACTACAGTAGCACTGTCTTTTGAGGATTGATTACACCCTGATAGGGCTACAGCGCTTAAACTAGTCGCTCCAGTTAGTACACCTGCTTTTAAAAATAAGCGACGAGAATTATCTGTGCCTTCATTATTTGTATTTGACATAAATTCACCTAATATATAAATTATTCAATTAATTAACTTGCTGTCCAGCCTTTCTTTTTTAAATCCATAATCCATTTCGCATTGTGGCATTCAGCACAAATAATATTAGACTTACCATGTCCTTTATGGCAGGTAGAGCACTCTTCCTCTCCAGTGTGGTTATCATGCATCTTATAAACCTTGTCACCGTCTACAAACTTGATCCTATCTGTAGTAATAGAGAAAACCTCTTTTACTTTCGATTGATCATTATGACAAGCCAAACAATTATCCCTGGTGATTTCTGGGATTTCACTTTCACTTGGACAAGATGAAATTATCGCCCCTAATATATCGAATGAATTTGATTTATTAACATGACATGATTCACATTTATTGTTAGTCGAGACCTTGTGGTGACCAGCTAACACAGCCTTATCATCAAAACTTTTTGCATAACTCGATAGATTTGAACAGCTTGCGAACCCATCACCATCAGAATTAAACACTGGAATTATAAAAACCATAATTACTATTAAAGAAATAAATATAAGTAATATTTTTTTAAAAGCATTTTTATTCATAGTACCACCCAACGATAAAATATAATGATCAGGAACTAACTTTATCAACAAAACGAAAAGATACAATAACAGGCATCACAAATATCCTGTAATAATATTACCCTATAAAATTAAAAGCTAACAAGCGACGCTCTCAACCAGCAGTAATATAATTACTGCCGATTGGTGACCTACACCTGAGTTTCTATGTTATTTTTATTAGACATTATAGAAACAAATTAACAAGTAGATAGAATATCTCATGTCAAAAAAACATATGAAAGAAAAAACCATATCCTTATTAGCGCTATCTATCATTTCCAGCAGTGTTTTTGCCAGTTCGAGTAATGAGTTTCAAGCTTTAACATTACGATATGACAAACAGCTAACCGAAATAGGTCTTAATAGCGATAATGGATTTACAAAAGGGTTAGCAAAGTATGACAGAATAATAATTGACTATATGCACTTAGCAAATTATGACTGGGGAAGTAATTCGATAATTATTCAATGGGATGATCCATTTGCAATGGGTTCTGGAAACAGCTTTCTGAATAAAAAAGGAAGTCCTTCTAAAGGTGTTGGTGCATACGCATCCTTTAGAGCTTTTTTAGATACAAATATTAACATTGAAAATAGCGACTTTAGCTTATGGTCATATAACTATTTTATAAGCAATGAATTTATGGTTGAGTCCAATAATTACTTTGGATTATCTTACGAAATAAATATCAATGATTTTATCATAACACCTAAAATTGGGTATAACATAACAATCAATCAAAACAACCCATTCCAAGGTGCTATTAATCCAATCACGGGCCAATATGTGGATTACGGTACAAAGGTCATTAGATCAGGCGCAGCCGTTATAACAGCAAATAAGAATTTCAAATTCAAAAACTTCGAATTTAACTTCAATGCTTTCTATGAATCACAGTTTGGAAGAAGTTCTGAATATAACAGTTATGCAGCAAATCTAAACGATTCCTCATACGGGCACTTATTAAGACTAGGGGTTCAAATACCTTTATCAAAATCATTTTCATATGGAATCACATTACAAAACATACATAACTTTGGAGGTTATGGAAATAATGCAAATACGTTAGAGTTAAATGCCAGCTGTTCATTCTAAAAAATTAAACATATATAAGAGGTTATGATGAAATTAGTACAGAAAATTCTACTTACATTAGTTGTTACAAGTATAAACTTCGCGAGTGTCGCTTCAACTGAAACTCCAGTCAATGTTGAACATCAATTAAAGCATAATTTTACACTAAAACAAAAGCAACAAGATCAATTCAAAAATATGGTTACTGACTTGGTCGCAAATGGTTTTGGTAAAATGAATATAGAGAAAGTAAAATCATACTATAACCAAGACCCAGAATTGCGATTTGCAGATGCTGATGGCCCATTCCATAAGGGTTGGAAAGAGTACAAAGTTTGGCTAGGGAAAATTTTTGGTGGATTTGTAGATAAGCAGAAGTTTCTTACACGTGACGTTCATTCTTCAAGGCTTTCAGATGACATCGTACTTACAACACTCATTATTGATAACAAAACAAAGCTAACAAATGGAGAGTTGATTGATAGTGCAATGCGATTATCATTTATTTGGATGCAAACTGAAGGTTCATGGAAAATTATCCACGAACATTTTTCTCTTTGGCATGGTGAACTTGCAGGCCCTATGGGATACCCAGATAATGGCAAACAAATCATTGAGTTAGACTAATTAAA
>NZ_VXCT01000101.1:0-5205 GCF_052850535.1 Shewanella sp. 1180_01 | reverse complement strand
AACCATTCTGCTCGCAATCGCACTTGCCATACTATTTAGCGGTATTGTTGGCGCTGTTTCTGGTGTCACCCAGTTGCTTGATTTTGGGCTGATCACTTCACCGCTAGCACTGATTGCGGCACTGGCTTACTTCTACCTTGAAAACCAGCGCCAAGGCGTTAACGGCCAAGGTAAACGGACGTAATTTCGTCTCGTGTGTGCCCCAATTCTTCTGTGATCAGTTGCCGCGCCTCTCGGTCTATTTGCCGCATTTCTGCCGACATTTCCCTGCGTTCTAAGCCACCACAGGCCGCACATTGACGGCCTGTTAGTTCCAAATAACGCTGCTGCGCGTAGCCATGCCGTAAACCGTGGGCCTTGTTCAATCCCATCCGAATACAGGCGGTTTTATAGCGATTTAGCTGCTCAACGTATTTCAGATCCGGCGGGATCAAAGATCCGCCTCCGGCCAGCAATTTTGCCCTATCCAGTAACGCCCGTTGTTCCGGTGTCCGGACCGGAATATCTCGCGGCCGATTGCCCTTGGTTTTATCCAAATGCAGTACACCTCCGCGATCGGCCACATTGGGTTGTAACTTCATGCACTCTTCACGGCGCAGTCCGAAAAGTTGCTGCAATTGGAAAGACACCTGTAACCGTTCATCGCAAACAAGTTTTAACCGCTCTAAATCGAGCTGAGAGCTGAGATCTCTATTTGATACATACTGACGGGCGTTTATTCCTAAAGTGTCGTTATTTTGCGAAATAAAGCCGTTCTTGCCGATTTTCTCAGACACCCAACGAAGATGAGCCATGCGATTTTTGATTGTGCCGGTACTGAGTCCTTCTTGCTGCCACCGGTGCAACAACGCATCTACGTGCCGAGCACCAATATTCTTGAGTTTGAGCTTCTTCACGCCCAATTCCTGCAACTGGCGATCGACCAGCGCGAGTGTGCGGCGCCTGTCAGTCTGAGTTGCAAAGGAACCATCACGGTTATGTTTCAGCACTTGATTACAACCATACATGAAATCTGAGGCCATCTTTTTCCCACCTTTTTAAAACAAAAAAGCCCTGCGGTTGCAGGGCTTATTCATGGATATTCAATGGTCTGGAAACTGGTCAGAAGAACATGATTCGATTGATTAGTGTAATTCCGCACCTGTGTTTTAGACACAGGTATCCCTTGAAAAAGTTACATTTTCAAGAAATGAAAGCGGTAGATCTTCAGGTTTTAGTAATTCCCACACAATTGAGCACACTGTTGCGGCTGCAGATTGGTATCAGTTAGGGGCATTGAAACAGCGTCTGTTGGCGTGGTTTCAAGAAAAAATGTATGTGATGAATTATCTATTTTGTGCTCAATGGAGCGGCGAGTAAGCCTTGATAATAACACTGGTGATCGTGGGTATCAATAACCCCGTCGTCACGTGTTAGCTACGAGAAAAAAAGGGTGGGGTGGGTTCATATCACAAGTATTAGCTCGTTCTGTCACTGTCAGCAAGTCGCCAGTGACAGAACTTCGCCCCCACCCTTTTTTGCTCCTCCCTGGTTCAGCTCGACAGACTTCCTAGTCGAACCTCACCAGGGAGGTTTGATTAAGTTACAAATTCAAACCTATTCCCTGCTAGACCGGAGCGAAGCGACCGCTTTTTAACGGAACTTGCCGCACCTTGGCGGCTAGATGGTCGGAGACAAAATCAGCTTGCAGCGCGGCTGTTAATCTCGCCCCTGCCAACGGCAGGAAGTGGCGAGGCATTTTTGGGGAAGGGTGGAGCCTTTAGGCGACCTTGGGGCGAAGCCCCGTGGTCGCGGCGCAGCCGCTGTATTTTCTCTATAGAAGATCAAATTTATGGTAGTTATCCACAGGAGGAATCCTTTTTAATAAGATCTTTCTTGTTTTTATAGATCTTTCCTGTTTTTAGGTGCGTCTCTAGCCATTGGTATAACTAGGCTGCATCGATCATAGGTGGTGGGATTTACGGTCAAAATAGCTCTATAGGTGGTAGGATTTACGGTCAAAACAGCTCTATAGGTGGTAGGATTTACGGTGTAATCAACAGGTTTGAGTGGTAATACTTGACAAGCTATACCACTAATAGCTAAGGTGGTATAAAACATAACAGAGCACCACCGTAAAGATGAGTTCTAAACTAACAGTAACAAAATCAAATCTTCTCATTGATGCCAGTTATAGGCTGAATGTGCAGGCTCAAAAGTTGGTGCTTGCTTGCCTTTCTAAGATTGATTCCCGCCCAGATTCAGAGCCTAAAAAAGAGATAAAACTCACCGCAATTGAGTTCTCTGAGCTAATGAAGATTGATATAAAAAACGCTCATAGGGAACTGTACAAAGCAGCAGATGCCCTTTTTAAATCGAGCATTTTATTGCGTGATGAACACGAAGAAACAGAGCTTTACTGGATTCAAAAGAAAGTAAAAAAACTGCACGGAGAAGGGGCTGTAACTCTCGTATGGTCAGATGAAGTTTTGCGCTATATTAGCCATCTTAAATCGCGCTTCACAACCTACAAGCTACATAACATAGCTAGCTTGCAATCAGGCCACAGTATACGTCTATACGAGCTTCTAATGCGCTTCAACTCTACGAATATCAGGGTAATTGCTCTAGACGATTTTCGTTCAGCTTTAGGCTTAGAAGGTAGATATCCGCAGTTCAAAGAATTAAATAAATTCGTTATAAAGCAGTCTGTTGAAGAACTAAACCAACGCAGTGACTTGATTATCACATACGAGACGATCAAGAAGGGACGAACCGTGACAGCGTTAGCTTTTACATTCAAACAAAACAAGCAAATGAAAATGGATTTATAATCAAATTGCAACAAATGCAACACTAACGGCCCATTGGCCACATAATGGATGTAACACATGGCGAAGTTAAATCTAAGTCAAGCCGCAAAAGCTGTAGGTAAAAACAGAGTCACACTTTGGCGGCACATCAACACAGGTAAGCTTTCGGCAGAAAGAGATCGAGACGGAAACCCGCTGGTTGATACGTCAGAATTACTACGTGTTTATGGAGAACTGAAAGAATTTGCAACACCAATAAACAACAAAAAGAAACACGGTGAAACACCATCTTACGAAGAGCTTGTAAGGCTGGTTTCCGAACTGAAAAAAGAACAATCAGAAATGAAGGATATAATCCTTGATTTAAGGAATAGACTCGAATACATCCCTTCCGAAAACACACAGAGTCCATCACTTGATTCTGTTTCGAAATCAAAATATGAAGATGCCCCAGAATGGCCAACATCAGCAAACTCATTCGCTGATTTACTAAAAAGAAATGAAATTAGAATAGGCTATATGAAACGTTAAATTTTCATTGAGTCATGCAATACCCTGTAAATTTCTATCTTTTTATTAACTTCATCAACAGTGTAAAAGATGCTGTAGTCATAACCTGTTATAACCTTTCGCCTCGTTTGTGTTTCCTCATCCCAAATCTTAGCCATCTTAGGGAATACACTTAGGTCGCTAGCAGCAGATTGAATTTTTTCATCAACTCTCTGTGCAACCACAATTCCAGCAACATCGTTCATGTAAGTAGATATTCTAACTCGGTCATCAATCGAGTCTTCAAGCCAAACAATTTCAAATATCATATCTACCACCTATTCCTTTAGCTTGAAAATTATTGCGTTAGATAACACTTGAAATTGAACAGAACTCATATCAGCAAATAATTTAACAGGTAGCTCAGCCCTTTCCTGGGTCAAACGATGGTGGCCAGGTTTTAATGTATATCTTATCAATCCAGTTGGTCCGCCCTTCTGTCCTGCAATAGAAAATCCATCTCGACCAGATTTCTTTAACATCCACAAACCGTCATCTTTATCGTAAAGAACATCAACCCTATCGCCAATCTCCAATCCGACCTTTTCTAAAAGCTCGCAGTTAACCCTAATAGATAAGCCCTCTGACTTAGTGGATGGCTTGTATGTTTGAGCAACCATAATCCCACTAACCGAAGTTCTACCACCACTTTTCTTACTCTTTTCCAATTGACTTTCAAAAGCCATAAACACCTCCATACTCTGACATAAACAATTATACCGCCAAAAACCTGATCAAGTAAAGATCCTTTCAATCCTTACAATCCAATCGATCCGCGTCATTTCACATCAATTTTGTCTCATGGCAAGAATTAATGAATTTAGTTATTGATTTTAAAGCGTTTTAATCACGTCAAAATCATGTTTATTTTGCACAAAAAAATAAAAAACATTTTATGTGTGTACAAATGTGGTACAATTTGTACTATAAAATTAACGCAACTTATTTGTGTATTAACCTAATTAAGTCGGTGACACCATGGATGCTAGAATTCAGTTCAGAGTAGATCAGGAAGTAAAACTACTTGCGCAACAAGCAGCAGAACGAAAAGGCTCAACACTAAGTGATATGTGTAGAGAATTGGCATTAAATATGGCGAAAGAACAAGAAGCACTTATGAATCATGAAAAGTGGCTAGTAGAGCAAGTCAGAGAAGCTCACAAAAAAATTGCAGATGGTAAATCTCAATTTGTGTCCAATGATATGGCTCAAGATATACTCAAGAGACACCTAAACAAGCTAGCAAAAAATGCATAAACAAATAGCCCTGCCATTTGCGGGGCTATTTTTGTCAATGAACTAATATTTCACCACGTTTTATTGCATCATTTTTGCTAAGCGCTACCAATTGCAGATCGAAGCGCTTTAAATATCCTTGAAATTCGGCAGAACCAATCTCTCTCGACATCATTTCAGGCGTGAAAAACTCCTCTATAAGCGCCTGAATATCTGGCGTTTCGCCATGCTCATGGAGCAATTCGTTAAATTCTTCCCGCTCTAAAATTTTAGTCATATTTGATTCCGTTACTTTTTCAAAACAGGCTTCGTCGTAAAAGTGACGTGCTGTGCATTATCATCGAGAGAACGCAAGAAAACAGGCTCTGAAGTTTGCCCGTTCCGGTAGTGGCCATCGATGTATGCTGTTTCGTCCAAATGCGCAATTAACGCTTTAATGGCATCCTGATATTTCTCTGGAACCCGCATGACTACGGTCTTTTCGTATTTGGTTTTACGTCCCGCACCAGGGCGAGCGCCGCCATGTTGGTTTTTGCTTGTTTCCGTCATTTCGATAGCTCTTGTTTGTGTTACGTTTTCAAGATACATTGAAGCTATCCACGGCGCAACATCAGGGAGTTTCTATGCG
>NZ_VXCT01000100.1:0-5841 GCF_052850535.1 Shewanella sp. 1180_01 | reverse complement strand
AGCGGGCTTTCTTATGTCTACTGCAACGGGTCAACTGCAATGCGCCCCGTTGCCCTCCGCTCGCTCGCCTTCACTGCCAAGCAAGTAAACCTTGTGCGCCAAGTTACTGCGCAACTGGCTAAAAAAATCTCGCCGTTTAATGTGCACGTTACGGCTTGTCACGATGGCATTCACATTAGCTGCACTCATATCAGCCGCGCCTACATCCGCTGCCAATAGCGCAATAGAACGTTCCGCGCGTTGTTCTTCCATCAACAAATAATTCATAATCCAATCAATGCTCACCGTCGGCAGCAGCAACTGCTTGCCACTGCCCAACAACGCCTTATCCACGATGTCGGTCGCGATAACCGCCCAACGCTCGGGGCGACTATGCTGCAATTCATCGCAGTTCCTTAACACCTCAACCATTCGGCCCACCTGCGTTCGTCTAAACAACTCCGCCGTGGTATGCCCATGAAAACAGGCAATGTCTTTGCCCATGTTCACACCACTTAACGCTGCCCGTTCAGTGGTCCCCGCGTTACGCTCAGCCACATTAGGCTCAGTGCTATTAGGCATGTTCGACTTAGATTTAAGCGCCATCGCCTTAAGCATTAACTGCCTTGCCTGCATCATGAGTAACGTCACTTGCGCGGTTTCCATTTCGGTAAGCGCGGTTACGGCGGGCCCATCATCACTGCTAACTTGCCCATGCACCGAACACGCGGCGCCGCCCTCCAAACAACAAATTAAACATTCAGGATCAAACATCGTTTATCCTCCTCACTTCATGATCTTAGGTATCAAGCCCGCATCGGTCGCCAAACTGTGGCGGGCAATTTGATAACGGCACTTTTTACGCGCCCAGTTATCACTTAACTGATTTGTGAACATGTCATTCACTCCTTCTTTCATTCCAACAAGTCGTTTCAACAAGTCATTTCAACAACTGCCACTTATGCCCATTGGCACACACGGCGCGTTTTGAGCCCGACTTGGTTTGCTTTAAAGCCAAACCGCACTGGTCACACGGCACATCAGCCACCCGCTTAAGCATCACCGCATTAATCTGTGCGCTGTGATTAGCACGTTTAGGCCGATACCCTAACGCCCGCGCCACTTTTACATACTCTTTCGCAATCCATTTGCCATCGGGTTCTAAATGCAAACCGTCGCCGATCATGTCGCCCAAGCGGATCAACTGCTGATGCAGCTCGGTCTTAGCACTGGCGATAACATTGATGTTCAGGTTCGATTGCGGCATCACTGTCACTTCTCGGCCGCGTATTGCGCCGCCTTACCGCCATGACTCGCTAAATACGGGTACGCCAACTCTAACGCCGCCATGCTGGCTTGCGTGGTTGCCGCCGACTCTTTTAACTCGCGGTGCGCCGCCACTAACTGCTCGTGCTTGGGCTCACAGCCCAAATGGATCACCGCCACTTGCGCCTCGGCGTTCTCTTTGGTGAGCGATGCCGCCATATCAGCCACATGCAACACATGGCCGTCATTCATGCGATCAGCAATGACCGTCACCCCAGTGCAACCAAACACATCGTTGAGATACTGCACTCGCAAATGCTCGGGCAATGCCGCCACCAGTGCTTGCTCAACATGAAACAAGCGATCCGCCTGTGGATGCTGGCCCTCGTACTGACCAAGCCAGCGGAACAGCTTTTGGGCATTGATCCGCGCATCGTTGTGCACGTCTTGCGTGCTCGCAAAGCTAATGCCCTCCGCCGCTAACACCTCGCTTAGCCCAAGACGCTCAACCGCCGCAACAAAATCTATCGCCAGCGCAAAGCGCGTCATCTTGGGTAACTCCAACACCCGATGAATCGTTTTCATCAACAAATTCAAACGGCTATCTTTTTTACGTGAATTGGTTTTCATGCTAATAAGCCTCTCTCTGTTAACTTACTGTTATTGAAGATTTGAAATTAATTAGACCGATGTTCTCTACTTAGCAACTGAATCTCAGTTCGCGTACTAATGCATGTAAGTCGCTTATTGCGAGCCGTAACAGTCGATACTTCAATGTGCCCACTGGCATCGGGTTAGCAATCCGACTTTGAAATTAGGCAACGCTATCATCTGGTGATATATCCAATGGATTTGGAAATACATCGGCAAATGAACATCGGGCACCAAGACGGTTAAGTGCGTTTACAATTTTCCAGCATTGATTGAAGTCAGGAGTTCTTCGCCCTGTTTCATAGTGATAGAAGGTTGACACATCCGTACCGATGATTTGAGAAAGAGCTTTAACGGAAATTCCGGCTCTCTCTCTGATGTTTCGAATCTGTTGCATGCTCACCTCAAAATTGACACTTTATGCAAATGTACATTATGTATATTAAGCAAGCAACAAGAATGTACATTTTGTTCGTTGATAGTATTTGTACATAATGTACATTTTGGGGATGAAAATGAATTGGACTGATCTGGTTAAAGCCAGAATTAAAGAAATTGGGATGACCCAAGAAAAGCTCGCAGAGTTGATAGAAGTAACTCCGGGAGGAATGGGCCATTGGTTGAATAAACGCCGTGAACCTTCATTAAGCCAAATAGCAAAAATTCTAAAAGCTGTCAGTCTTGACTCACTTTTACTCCATTCTGATGGGACTTTAGAATATCCTGATGAAGCGATTTCAAACGTGGTACACACGAAATCACCTATTGCATACCAGAAAAAATTTCCCGTTATTAGTTATGTGCAGGCTGGAGCTTGGACTGAGGCTTTAGAACTATGCATGTCGTCTAGCACAGACGAATGGTATGAAACAACAGAGCGAACGAGTGATCGATGTTTTTGGTTACGTGTACAAGGAGATTCTATGACGTCTCCCGCTGGAACAAGTTTTCCAGAAGGGACGCTTGTCTTAGTGGATACAGAGAAAGATTTCCAAAATGGGTCTTTTGTGGTTGCAAAGTTAACTGATGTAAATGAAGCAACGTTTAAAAAATTGGTGATCGATGCAGGTCAGAAATTCCTAAGGCCACTTAATTCTGCATACCCGACGATGCCAATCAATGGAGACTGTAGAATCATTGGTGTTGTTGTAGATGCTAAAATTAAGATTACTTAGACATTTACTGTTCATGGAAAACGGACACTTTTTTATTGAGGCTTTTAACGTTAATTAGGAACACACTTTCCATTGACGGTGTGTTCCATATCTAGGTTGTAATATTTAATGTAAGACACCTCACCAGATTTCATTTAGTCTCGCGTTGGCTGTCTGTTCTGTAGCCAAGGTAAGAATATGAGCGTACGTATTTTAAACTCAATGATCAATTAACAACCCAAAAAATCTTACTCGAATCTATTATGAATGTTAATGACGTGATAATTTGAAAATTATCAGAGAGCAAGCGTCATTTTTTGATAATAAGTTTGATCACTTTCAAACTCACTTTTAGACAAAACCTTGTTAGAGAATTCACTCTTCTTATCTTAGTCTGATTCGGATTAGCTATTCCATTAGTAACGTCTCTGTTGACTGCAAACTAATCAACTCTCGATATTACTAGTCGGAATGGGCATAACAGGGACATAAATCAGTTCTCAAGAGATTTGATTCATCTGATGGAAAAAACCGCCCCAGAACAGCCGCGAACGGAATATAGGACGGGTTTTGAGGTGCGTCAGTCATAGAGTGACGCACCTCATTAATGGACATCCTAGGGTACAGCAAAGCGATACTAAAGCTAAAAAAAATTCAACATTTCCTATGCTAAACATGTAGTTAAATTCAAATCAGAGACCGATTTCAGTACATGTATTTTTATAACACAAGTAACACGAACAGTAATAACATTAAAATAAACAAAACAAATGGTATATGTTTCGTATAAAGCATTATTTCAATATTTTCACGAAATTTAGAAAAATCTCTCTCATCAAACTTTTCATTTCCATTGCCACAGATTACAGGAACCCAAAATTTATCAATAAAATCATCTTCCCTATTAAAAAAATCATGCCCTCCATTATAAAAACGATTTATAACTCGTGCACCTTCAAAACCACTCCTTCCTGCCATACCCATGTCAACGCAAGCATAATGACTAAGAAGTAAAACGTTATCGTTATATCCACACTCATTAAAAATATCTTTAATAGAAAATCTTCTAATCAAATTATTAAAACAATAATTTGATTTCATAACAGAACTAACTAAAAAAAGTTTAGATATGTGTAAATCACAGCTTACAGGCAGATTTTCAAGAGCTTTAACTACAGCATAAGTTCCGAAACTATGGGCGAAAACTGTTAATGTTGAATCAGGGTACTGCTCTGATAATATTTCAATTTCAGACGCTAATTTTTTTATAACCACTTTCCTATATTTAGGAAATAACAATTGAAATGCTGAAAAATAGTTATATTTATATTTTTTAAATACAAAGTTATACTGATGATTGCATACAGACTTTTCAAGCTTTTCTTGCCAGTGGCCCAGAGTTCTAATTCCGTGGACAGATAAGATTACATCCCCCCCTGAAACTCTAGCTTTTGAAGTATTTGAAGATAAATCCCAAGCAATTTTATTTTTCAAAACCGTTTTCCAATCGCTTAATTGAAAGTCATGTAGAGAAAAACAAAGGCTTTCAAAATTAGAATTTTGTTCTTTTTTTAAATTTTCAAAAGATGTCAACCCTATAATTTGTTTTGGGAGGTTATATTTACTAGGATTCGATTTCAACTTATTCAATAATGAAATACCACCATTTTCCACTGGCCTTCCATTCTTAGTCATTGGTAGATTCAAATCGAGAATAATAATAGAGTACACTCTAACCTTCAAAAGGTTGGTCGCCTCATTCACAGATATTACATGTTCGACATCGTTTTCACCAATTTTTAACCTCAACAACTCTTCTTTTATCGCACTAAATTTTACTAAGTCATCTTCAACTATTAAGTATTTACTCATCAACAAACTCATTTATTATTTTAATCAATTCCTCTTCCCAACTCTTGCTTTGTGTATTGTAGTACACACACCCAGCAAAAATATCCGGAAAGTCTTTTTTAAGATCAACGCCCAACTTATCGATGCTCACCGCGTCACTATGGCGACCGAAAATATCGAATTGAGTAACTACAATTACAGGTATGAAAGTTTTTCGATATTGCATTTTTGTCATAATATCCCTTCCTGCCAAAGCTTTTAGAGCTGGTTTTTCTCCCAGTTTAGGATCAAAATTTGGCATAGACATATCAAGAATTACGATATCGAATTCATTTTTCTTAATTTTTTTTGCAGTACCCGCATATGATACAGAATACTCAAAGGAAGCATCAGCATAGCGACTCTGTATAATTTCAACTATATCACTTGCCTTATCAGCTTGATCTTCTGCAATAAGGAATTTAATACTTTTCATCAAGAACCTCTCTTTCATCCATGCGTATTACAACACTGAATTCTTGACCGTTTAGATCTATCTGAATATTATTCTCTGACTTAATATCATTGGTAATAACTTTTTTAATCTTAAACAGCCCACTTCCTGACTCTTTATTTGCATCATCAATATAAGTTAAGTTTATTTTAGTATTAATAAATTCAATATTATCAAGACTAACCCTAAGGTCGTTTGGATTAACTTTATTGATAACTTTTAAATTAAGATAATTATAGTTCTTTTCTGCGCAAATACAAATATTGACAAGTTCTTCATTTTCCGAGTGAACAACTGCATTATCCATCAATATTAGGAATATCATTACAAATTTTCTGAAGTGTTCACCTTTTATGAATCGCTTGTTCAGATCTTGGAAATCAACATAGAGCGTTCTGTTAGGATGAAGCCCAAGAATCATTTCTTTTGCTGCATCTACAGAAGAAC